>CBINJX010000304.1:0-6349 GCA_966251085.1 uncultured Verrucomicrobiales bacterium | reverse complement strand
TATCCTGCCAGACTTTGCAAATCCTGAAAAACTCACAATCGCTGAGGCGGGAGGCCTGGGAGTCAACGTCGGCGGAGACGGCGAATTCACGCTCGCACAACTGGAGTCTCTTCGTACGAACGGCACTTTCACCGGTGCGATTCACAATCTCGGGATCAACACCGAAAATGCCGGCGGCGATCTCGTTTACACGAGCAGCTTCAATACGATCGGCAGCTTCACGAAGTCCGGCATCAACAAGCTTACGCTCGAGAATACTCCCACCATCCAGGGCAGCCTGACCATCGGTCTCAACAACGATGGTGGAACTCTCGTGGCTCCCAGCGGATCTGCATTCTCCGTTGGTTCGGGTATCGAAAATGATCTCCTGATCGGTGTCGCGACAGGCGGAACCAATTCGCATGGCATCCTCGATGCCTCCGCCGCTTCCAGTGTGACCATCAATGTCGGCACGATCCGTATGGGAACGACCACCGGCAACGGTCTCCCGAGTTCGGCCCTCCTTCTGCCGGCCAATTCCGACATTACGGCCGCTGTCCAGATCCTCATCGGCGACAGCACGAACGCACATCCCGGAACCCGGACCAATGACATAACAACGGGTGCAGGCGGCGTTACCACGATCCAGACTCCGACCCTGACAATCGGTGGAAACAAGAGCAATGGCAGCTTCGTTCTCGGTGAAGGCAGCACGCTGAATCTCTCCGGATTGTTTGATGAACGGGCCGCACTAAACATCGGAAACTACACAACGACCTTTGGCGGCAGCGGCAACTGGTCGGGAACACTGGATGTGTCTGCCGGCACCTTCAACGCGAAGCTGAGCAGTCTGGTGATTGGTCACCTCAACAATGACGGCGGAAGTGGCTATGAGACCGCGACGCTCACCCTGAGCACGAATGCCGCCAATCATCTCGACATCAGCGGTCTTGGAACGCCGGTAGTCATCGGACGGTACGTCGCCAGCAGCAACACGGTGAGCGGCACGCTGACGATTGGAAATCTCGACGCTACGAGTTCAATCGTCTCCCTCGACGACAGCACCGCGATTCTACTCGGTTCGGGTGGCACCGGCACACAATCGAACGGAACGCTGAACCTGAACGGCGGCACGTTGACCATCACCACTGCGGGCACCGCAATTGCAGGGGGCTCCGGGACGAGCACCGTGAACTTCAACGGCACGACGCTCAAGGCCGGCTCATCCAGCGCGAACTGGATCAGCGGAATCACAAATGCAAACGTCTCCGCAGGTGGCGCGAAGTTCGACACCAACGGCTACGACATCACCATCGCCCAGATCCTGGGGCACGACAGTTTGTTGGCTGAAACCGATGGCGGTCTGACCAAGTCTGGCGACGGCGTGCTGACACTCAGTGGTGCGAATACCTACAACGGTCCGACGACTGTGACAGCCGGCACGCTCGTGATTAGCGGCAGCCTGAGCGCGACCGCGGAAATCGCCGTGAACAACCTAGGCAGCAAGCTGCAGCTTGGAGCGAATGATGTCCTGAACGACACAGCCTCGGTCACCCTCGATAACGGATCACTGGAGACACTCGGCTTCAGCGATACTGTCGGTGCCCTGACGCTTGCCGGGACTGCAACGATCGATCTTGGCACAGACTTCAGCATCCTGCACTTCGCGGACAGCGCTTCACAGACCTGGAGCGGCACACTCTCCATCACCAACTGGAGCGGCTCACCAACGGGCGGCGGCTCGGATCAGCTCTTCTTTGGCAATGAAATCGGCGGCCTGAGCTATGACCAGGTTGCGTCCATCAAGTTCATCAATCCAGAGGGTTACGCACCAGGCATGTACGATGCGCAGATCCTCCCAACTGGCGAACTCGTGGCCGTGGTACCGGAGCCCGGCTCGGCGATGTTGCTGCTCGGAGGCGCCGGACTACTCGGGATGCGTCGCCGCCGCAAGTAATCCTTAAAGACCAAAGACAAATAAGCCGCGGAGTTTCAGATCGACTCCGCGGCCTTCAACCCGGTGACAGGAATGCCGGGAACCTGCTTCTCATGAAGTTTCTCAGTTTGAAAAGCCTCGCAGCCCACGCCGCCTCTGCCTGCTTTGCGTTAGTTTCCATGGCTAGCGTCTGCCAGGGGGCGGATAGCGCGGAATCGCTCTCCACGGAAACGGTGGCAAATCGTTTCCGCGAAGGCGTCGCTCTCCTCAACCAGCAGTACTGGTCCCCTACCCTCGGCATCTGGCTGGATCGTCCGGGCAACGACGTGCGGGCACATTATGAAGGCCGGCTGAATCCGCCGTGGTGGCCATCGGCAAATGCCGTGGAAGTCTTGCTCGACTTCATGAAAGTCGCCAATTGCTCCGACTACGCAGAGACAGTCGAGTCCCTGTATGAGCTGAATCGGGACTACCGGAACAAGACGGTCCGCATCGCAGAGGAACTGCGGCGGCGCATGCAATGGAGCGAGAGGGACGAGCGCCGATTCCAGCGCAGCCAGCGGAATCCGTATCGCCCACCCGAGGGCGAGGTGGAGTATTATACGGAGTTCCGCAACGAGTACCTCGACGACTCCGGCTGGTGGGGCATCACATGGTTGAAGATGTACGACCGTTCCCGCGATGCGCGGCACCTCACCACCGCAAGAGCGATCCATGCACACATGGCGAGAAACTGGAGGCCCGACAAGGGCGGCGGCATCATGTGGAGCGAGGATGAAGACAAGCTTCGTCCCAACGCTATTACGAACAGCCTGTTCCTGATTCTCTCGGCACGCCTTTACCAGCGGACTTCCGAGCAGCCGTATCTCACCTGGGCGGAAAAGACGCTCGAATGGTTTCGCACCAACAATCTTTATGATGGCATCGCGGTGGTCGATGCTCCCGGACACAAGGATGATTACTGGTCGTACAACCAGGGCACTTTCATCGGGGGCCTGACGGCTCTCTACCAGGCCACAGGAAAGGCGGAGTACCTCGACGAGGCGGTAAAAGTCACCGGCACCGTGCTCAAGCAATCCGGGCTCTGCCGTCCGGACTTTGTGGTGATCGAGAAGCTGGGCACAAGTGGCGATGCCTCTTTGTTCAAGGGCATCTTCGTTCGATATCTCGCGCAGTTACGCGATGTACTGAATGCGAAGAAGCTGCACCCAGAGGCTGCGAAGGAAATTGATCAATGTATCCGCAGCAGTGTGACATCCCTTCTCCAGCACTGCGGCAAACCGGGTGAACTATTCAGCTGCCAGTGGCATGCAGGTGAGGAGAATGGAGCTCGAGACTTCAACACACAGGTCGCCGCGCTGGCCGCGATGGCAGCGGTGCTCCCGGATCGGGAGCCGTAGTTTTCACAAAACCGAAGTCGCTCCGATCCTCATCTCCTTACTCTCCGCCCAGTCCTGGAGCGGGGGGAGAGTAGGATTAAGAAAGAATAGAAGGCAACAGACGGCCTCTATTCGGATCGGGCTCAAACGCGAGAAAGGCAGCGTAGATCGCTGCCTTTCTCTTTTGTTATTTTGAGCCTCTTGGGGCCCGAGTTCCTACTTCACCGTCTGCTCCAGCCCCAGGCGCTGGAGTACTTCCGGCGGAGGTCCGTCGAAGGTCGCGAGCGCGACATTGCCGACATAGCCAAGCGCTTTCCATCCTTCCGGGGTGCCATAGTACGCCCCGGCAGCAAGACTGCGGAAGCGGACGAAGAAGTCAGCAGCCTTTCGGAACTCCGGCTTCGCGTCCGCGGGCCAGCAGATGTCGTCACAAATGGCGGTCTGCTGCGCGGCTGCCAGATCGGCGAAGTCTTTGCTGAAACGCTTCTGTGACTCGGCGTCGATCCACGCAAGTCCATCGATGATCACTGGCCGGTCGTGCTGCTGGGCCGGGTACGGAGCGCTCACCCACTCATCAATGTAATCGGTCACCCGCAGCGCACTCGCCGCAGGACCGAGATTGTCGGCGGGAAAGATGACATCCGCGAGGGCGGCCGATGCCCTGTGCTGAGCGGGTGAGAAGGTCAGAGGCCAGACATCTCCGGGCTTGTAGATCTTTGTGAGATCAGGATCGGAGCCGTAGCCTTTGGCGAGCGGGAGCGGACTCTGCGCATCCTGCCCCATCGCGGTGAGATCGTGCGCCGCGAGTGTCGCGGTCACGGCCGCGAAGAACTTCAACACTTCGCGGCGGGAGAGACGGTAATCGTTCGTCTGCATGGGAGGGAGAAATGATTAGATGTTACCTTTGCGAGCCTGCTCGATGATGTAATCACCCGTACGCCAGGCGAGTGCCATGATGCTGAGGGTCGGGTTCTTGTCGGCGTTCGACGGGAACGGCGCGCCGTCGCAGAGGAAGAGATTCTTCACGTCCCAAGTCTGGTTCCACTGGTTGCAGACGCTCGTCTTTGCGTCCGTGCCCATGATCGCGCCACCGACTTCGTGGATAATCTTGCCGCCCGGATCGATGATCTCGAGTCCGCTCTTGGCAGGGCTTCCGAACGCTTTTCCGCCCATCGATTCGATGAGTTCGGTGAAGGTACGCTGGGCGTGCAGCGCCTGGTTCAACTCATGTTCGCTCCAGCGCCAGTGCCAACGCAGCACCGGGATTCCCCACTTGTCCTTCACCTGCGGATCCAGCTCCGCGTAGGAATGCTCGTTGGGGATCATTTCGCCACGGCATGCGTAGCGGACGATCGAGCCGTAGTAACGGCGGGCCTCCTCCTTGAACTTCGTGCCGTAGGCGCCGCGCACAAAGCCATCCATTACCGGATTGTGGCCGCCAGGCATGTTGCGGGTGCCACTGATCTCGATGTGGTAACCGCGCGCGAAGTTGAGCTTCCCTGCGAGCTGCTCCTTGTAGAGCCACCACGGAGCGTAGAAGTGATCACCGCCCGCGCCATCCTCATTATGCGGAGGGAGGTTTTCCAGCGCCGGGACGTGTCCGCTCACCGCCGTACCGACGGTATCCATCACGTACTTACCGACCAACCCGCTCGAGTTCGCGAGGCCTGCCGGGAAGCGGTTGCTCTTGGAGTTGAGAAGGATGCGCACGGTCTCACCGCTACTCGCCGCGAGGACGACCACCTTTCCTTTCACCCGCTCTTCCTTGCCGGTAGTCTTGTCGATGAAAAGAACACCGGTGGCTTTCCCTTCATCGTTCACCAGCACCTCACGTGCGTGGGCGTTGGAGATGATGTCGAGATTGCCCGAGGCCATCGCCGGCGGCAGATGCACCGTGGTGCTCTGGTAGTTTGCACGAATGGAGCATCCACGTCCGCACTGTGTCGCCCAGAAACAGGCGGCACGTTGGCGCATGGAGTCAGCCACGAGCTTCTGCGCACGGGGATTATCCGGGTGAAGCTTTGCCGGGATGGTATCGGCATCGAGCGGCTTCGTGAGAACCGCGCGATGAATCGGCACGATGGGAATGCCTAGCTTCCGGCCGTGCTTCTGCGCCATCAGATCGCCCACACGTCCCTTCGGGGCAGGCAGGAGCACGCCTTCCGGGGAATCCGGAGTGTTCTCCAGCCCCTCATTGGTGCCATAGACGCCGATGAGCATCTCGACCTTTGTGTAATACGGCTCCACGTCGTCATAGCCGATCGGCCAGTCAAACCCGAGACCATCACGGGAACGGGGTTTGAAATCGTAGGGACCATTCCGCAGCGAAATGCGGCCCCAATGGTTCGTGCGTCCGCCTAGCATACGCGGGCGCCACCACCAGAACTGCTCCTCCTTCTTATCGCTCGCCTGGGTATAAGGTTCACCGGGGACTTCCCAACCACCGTCGATGGTGGAGTCGAAGAAGCCGAAGAACTGTTTGTCCGGAGTGGCGGTACCGCCGAGCGGCGCCTGGTCCGGACGATTGAACATCGGTGTCTCGGTTTCCGGCACGTAGTTACGCCCGGCCTCGAGCATGACGCATTTCAGTCCGGCTAGGGTAAGCGTGTAAGCCATCTGGCCACCGCCGGCACCGGAACCGACGATCACGACATCATATTCAGGCTGAGCCTTTGAGGGAGGGATATGAGGCATGGAAGAAAGGGGAATCGGGAGTAGAAAAAATCTGGGGAGATGGGGCCCGGGATGGCCGCTGTCGGACGTAGCCCGGGAACGGGCAAGAGACTAGCCGCAAACGCGGGGAGTACAACTGGCCGATCAATTCTGGCGAAGAAAACAAAGCCTCAAAAGCCACTACCCCGCGGCAGGCTCGGCCGCGAGTACGATCAGCCTCTAGTACTTGACGTGGTACAAGTACACATGTCGTTTTTGGCGGTCGATCGCCATCAGTCTAAGGCGCTGAACTTTGTGAATCGCGTGCGAGTCCCAGAGTCTCGTTGTCGAGTCCTGAAGTCTCACCGGCGAGTCCTGAAGTCTCACCGGCGAGTCCTGAAGT
>CBINJX010000303.1:0-6357 GCA_966251085.1 uncultured Verrucomicrobiales bacterium | reverse complement strand
GAAATCCTGCAAATGTACGCACCACGAGGGCCGCTTTCCGCAGGAATCCTGCAAACGTACGCACCGAGAGGGCCGCATTTCGCAGGAATCCGCCAAACGTACGCACCGGAAGGGCCGCATTCCGCAGGAATCCGCCAAACGTACGCACCGGAAGGGCCGCATTTTGGGGGAATCCGCCAAACGCGCGCACGGCAAGGCCCGCATTCTGGGATAATCGGCCAAACGTACGCACCGGAAGGGCCTTGCTTTCCAACGAACGAGGAACAGGAGACCACCGTGCGGGCGAATTCTCCAAACACCTCCCGATCCGCTATTCCTCAACCCTCAACCCTCAACCTGCCTTTTCACAGCAGGTACTCGACAGGCAACCTGATGCGGCTTACTGGTTCGCGCTCCTCGTCCCGAGTGCTGCTTCTCATGTCGCAAGCTCCTTCTTCTCAACTCTTCGCGCGATTGGCCGATCGTATGGCCTACCTGGTCGTTCACCGGCCCAAGTGGGTGATCGGCGCCACCGTTCTGCTTCTGGCCATCTGCGCTTGGATCATGGCTTCGAAACCGCGGCTGGATTCCGAAGTGCTGAACCTGCTCCCGCAGGAATCCGAGGCGGTACAGGGGCTGAAAACGGTGAATAGCGACTTCCGGCAGGGCCGGGAGCTGATCTTTGCTTTGCACGGGGATGCGGATGCGATCATCGATTTTGAAGAGTATTTCATCGAGCAGCTCCGGGCGGAGCCGTGGGTGCAGCGGGTATTTGCGGGTTCTCCGATGGAATCGCCCGACGAGATCGCCGCTCTCCAGACGATCGTGCCACAGCTTCTGCTCAACCTGGATGCGGAGGCATTTGGTTCGGCTACCGCCTCCCTCCAGCCGGAAGCATTGGAGAAGCGGGTCCAGAAACTGAAGCGAGACATCGAATCCGGATCCCCTCGGGTGGAAATGGAAGCCCGGGTCGATCCCTTGGGAGTGGTCGGGAAGGCGATGCAGCCGATGACCGGCATCTACGGCATGGAAAAGGGGCAGACGCTCGCCGCGGAGGACGGCACGTTGAAGCTTTACCCGGTGGTAACGAATCAACCGAGCCTCAGCCAACCGGACTGCAAGGCGATCATGGACCAGGTGGAGGTCTTCCGGGAGCGCGTTCGCAAGGAGTGGACCGGCGAAAAGGCCCCGGAGGTGCTCGTCACAGGGCGCACGGCGTATGTCGCGCAGATCGCCAGCAGCATGGAGAGCGACGTCCGGATCACCTCATTTATTTCCATCCTGACAGTCACCTTCCTGTTTTTCATCGGCTTCCGCCGCCTCATGCCCCCGATCGGCACGACGGTGATCCTGAGCCTCACCTGCTTTGTCTCCTTTGCGATCGGGTGTCTGCTCTTCGAGAACCTGAACATGATCGCGATCGCGTTCTGCTCGATCCTGGTCGGTCTCGGCGACGACTTCAGCCTGCTCCTCTACAACCGTTATCTCCTCGCCCGCTCACACGGACAAGATCACGAAAAGAGTATCGCCACCTCCATTCGGGAGATGAGCCGGGGAATCTTTTACGTGGCGCTGACGACAGGTGCCGGGTTCCTGGTGTTGCTCTTCAGCAGCTCCGGCGGGTTTTCACAGCTCGGCACGTTGATCGCGATCGGTATCGTCATCTGCGCCTTCTTCGTCATCACCCTGCTCTTCCTCTTCATCCGGCCGCAGCATGCTCACCCGGAGCGCCCGGATCCGCTGCATGGTTTCTTTGATGGCGCATCCCGGAGCCTGCTCAACTCCCCTGCCCAGTATGCGGTCCCGATGGTCCTGCTCGCGCTGGTGGCCGTTGCCTTCGCAGCGTTGCCGATCCGGGAGCTGAAATTCGATACCAACCCGCGTTCGCTCGAGCCGAAGAACATCCCGGGCTCCATCGCCCTGCGCACGATCAACGAAAAGATCCCGGCAGCCTCCGAGCCGATCCTGCTCGTGCTCGATTCGGCGGATGCACAGACGGCGCACGATCACTGGCAGAAGCTCGACGCGCATATGCATGGGCTCGTGGAAAAGGGTATTCTCACCAACTATTCGAGCCCGGCGGCCCTGATGCTCTCGCCGGAGCGGATGCTGCAAAACCGGGAGAAGCTTCGCCAGACGATCGACATCGACCAGAGCGCGGCCGCATTCCGGTCTGCACTGGAGAAGGAAGGGTTCAATGCGGAATCATTCGCGCCGGCCTTTGAGTTCTTCGATCAGCTCAAGAGCGCTCTCGCCTCGACCAGCACCGTGCTGCAGCTCGAGGGTACGCTGCCTGAATCTTCCTCATGGTGGTTCCTGCTCGACCGCTATCTCGGGACGCGTCCGCTGCTGGCCAGTGCCTACCTGCGCCCGGTCCAGACGCTGGACACTCCGGAAAAGCAGGCTGCATTTGAAACGCACATCCGCGATGCTGGCGTGCCAGTGAAGATCACCGGCTGGACCTATGCGATGATTGGGATGATCCCATGGGCGAAGAAGGAATTGATCCTCTTCAGCCTCGTCGCCGGAACCCTGATCCTCTGCCTGCTCGGTGCGGCCTACCGGCATTGGAAGCCGCTCCTCGTGCACACGCTCAGCCTCGCCTTTGCCCTCGGCGTATGTCTCTGCCTCCTGAAGCTCACCGGCACCCGGATCAATATGCTCAACGCCCTCGCATTCCCGCTCATCCTTGGGGTTGGCGTAGATTACGGCATCCACCTGCTCCTTGCGTTGGATGAGGGAGATAACCCGTTCGAGAGTCTCTCGACGGTCCTCAAGCCGCTTGTCATCTCCGGTCTCACGACCATCGCCGGCTTCGGTTCCCTCGTATTCGCGGAAAATCCTGCCCTCAAGGGATTGGGCACCGTCTGCGCCATTGGCGTTTCGAGCTGTCTGCTTTCCTCAGTCCTATTCGCCGTGCCGGTGCTGGCCTTGATCCGTCCCAGGGATCTGCGCAGCCGGGAAAGTGAGAGGGAGGATCTCAAAGATCTCGCCGAGAGTGAGGCGTAGGAATGGCGAAAACCAGGGCAGGCCACAAAGAGGCACAGAAGACACAAGAAGATGTGTAGTTCCGCTGAATCTTTTTTGGAGCTCCTTGTGCCTTTTTGCAGCTAAAACCGGCACTACTTGTCACCCATGAACATCGCGATCATCGGCGGCGGTCCATCAGGCCTGCGCGCGGCCGAGATCGCCGCGCAGGGTGGTGCTTCCGTTACGCTCTTTGATGCAAAGCCGTCCGTAGGCCGGAAGTTCCTGGTCGCCGGGCGCGGAGGGTTGAACATCACCAAGGCGGAACCGCGCGAACGTTTCGTGACTCGCTACAGCGGCCCCGGGCAGCCGCCGGATTTCTGGCCTCAGGTGATCGGTGAGTTCGACTCGAATGCGTTGCGGGCATGGGCGGCGGAATTGGGGATCGAAACCTTTGCCGCTTCCACCGGCCGGGTGTATCCGCGCGAGATGAAAGCGGCGCCACTCCTGCGTCGATGGGTACAGCGGCTGAAGGCATCCGGGGTGCAGTTCGTAATGCAGCATCGATGGACCGGATTGGAGCCCGGCGCGCCGATACGGCTCACGTTTCAAGCAGGCGAAGAAATCACGCGTGCGGAAGCCGACGCCGTGCTCCTCGCCCTCGGCGGAGCGTCATGGCCGGAGACAGGCTCAGACGGCACCTGGGTATCAACTCTGGAAAAGCTCGGCATCAGCATCGCTCCCCTGCAGCCTGCAAATTGCGGCTGGGAAACTGAATGGCCGGAGGACGTGCTCTCTGCCGCCGAAGGAAAACCGCTCAAGAATATCGTGGCACGTGCAGGTGAAGCCGAAGCAGCCGGCGAGCTGATGGTGACGCGCTACGGATTGGAAGGCGGCGCGATCTACCAGCTCGGCCCGGCACTCCGCGCGATGGCAGCACCGGCGATCACCATCGACCTGAAGCCGAGCTCCACCGTGGAGCAGTTAGTAAAAAAGATGGGGCCGGTCCGTCGCAACTTCCTCACCGAAGCACGCGCACGCTGGCGCTTGGAAGACGCCGCCGCTGCGATCCTCGCCATGTGTGCGGCTCCGGAATCAGCGATCCCCTCCGCAGGTGATCTCGCAACGATCGCCAAGGCATGCACCATTCCCCTCACCGGTCCGCGACCGATTGCCGAGGCGATTTCATCCGCAGGCGGAGTGCGCTGGAGCGAACTCGATAGCGACCTGATGCTGAAGCGTTTGCCCGGGGTCTTTGTGGCCGGGGAAATGATCGACTGGGAAGCGCCCACCGGAGGTTACCTCATGCAGGGATGCTTCGCCACCGGGACGCACGTGGGAAAAGCTGCGCTGAATTGGCTTCAGGCGCTGAAACAGTAGAAGCCCCCGCTCTCCCCTCCTACGACTTTTCTGCGGTCACCGGTTCCGACACCGGTTCTTCCCGTCCCGGAATGAACCGTGTCATTCTGGAAAGGTCGGGCTGTACTTCGAATCGGTTCACAGAAATGTCACTGAATGCAGGGCTGCGCTTCAGCCCTTTGACGATGTCGCTGCGCAAGTAGCAGTCCAATGCGTCCTCGCTTTCGAAAAGATAGAGACCGGCAGCGGTGCCCGCTTCTTCATTGAAGCCCCATGCTTTCCAAATGAGTCCAGGCACACCGGCAATCGCCTGAGCTACGGGAGTGCACTCGTCCTCGTATGCCTCGCGGGAAATGGAAACTTGGTAGTTGATTTGGAGTAGGTACATACCCTTGGAGAAACGCTATTGAGAGTATTGGTTTAATGAGCATTCAGCGGGAGGGAGAAGGCCGCGAATGCGGGGAGGGAGAAAGTACTTGGTGCTCAAAAGTCGGTAGTCAATTTCGGCGCAGATACCTCTTGGTATGAATCGTACCGGATTGGAACGATGCTCTTCAGGGGCGCTGCGTATATGCCCTACGGGAGATCTGAGATTTGAAATCTGAGATCTGAGATTTCAGATGCGCCGCGCCGAAGCTCTCTGCCTCACAGGCGGGTCACGCATCTCCCTGCACTGGTACGATTTCTTATGAGCGGGTGCGGTCGAGCTGCCTGCCGCCGCCAGCCCGCACAAGTTGGACTCCCAACCGGAGACACATCATGGACATGGATGATTATTTTCAGGACCGACGACATGCCGGACGCGAGCTGGCCAAACGACTGATGCATCACGCAGGTGAGGAGAACACAGTCGTGCTCGCGCTGCCGCGTGGCGGAGTGCCTGTGGGATTCGAAGTCGCGGAAGCGCTGCACCTGCCGCTGGAAGTTTTTGTCGTCCGGAAACTCGGAGTTCCCGGGCACGAGGAACTCGCAATGGGTGCAATCGCTTCAGGCGGGGTGCGTGTGCTGAATCCGGCAGTGGTCAACCGGTTTCGTCATCCGGACGAGGTCATCGCCGAAGTTGCGGCCCGGGAGATGCAGGAACTGGAACGCCGGGAGTTTCTCTACCGTGGCCGACGTCCGGCCATTGATGTGCACGGAAAGATCGTGATCATCGTTGATGACGGCCTGGCCACAGGCTCCACTATGCATGCAGCGACTCGCGCCTTGCGCCAGCGCCAGGCGGGAAAGATCGTCGTCGCCGTCCCCGTTGCGCCACCGGAGACTTGCGAGGAGTTCGAAACGGAGGCCGATGAAATGGTCTGCCTGCATGCCCCAAGGAACTTCATGGCGGTAGGCCAGTTTTACGCCGACTTCTCACAGACTACGGATGAGGAGGTCAGCGAATTGCTTGCGGAATCCGCCCAGCACCTAGGTCACGTCTGAGACTTTCCGGAATTAGCGGCCACCCCGCTTTATCACGCCTCGAAACAATCAAACATATGCTCGGAATCGGAAAACCACAGCCTGTCAGCGAACGGATGGCGACCGGCGAAATCGAACGCGTATATCACGAGATCAAGCGGGTGCTCCGGGTTACAGGGGTGAACCTGAACTTCCGCACTTGGGCAGGCATGGGCAAATGGCTGCCTACGATGTGGGATGCCATGCGGCCAAATGCAGAGAGCCGGGCATTCGAGCATGCAGCGGACCTGGTGAGAGCCGATTCCATGCGACTCGCCGAGAACCTCGGCCCTCTGGGAGCCGCCGCGTCGTTGGTGAACTTCGGGGAGAGCCGCGGATGGCAGGTGATGAAATCGATCGAGCTGTATCATTTCATCAATCCCAAGTTGCTGGTCTTTACCGCCGCAGTGAAGCGGGCGCTGGAAAATGGTCCGATCCCCGCCGCAGACGATTCAGGCGATGGAGCGGAGCCGCTCCTCGAACAATCCGCGCTCGGCCCGGCCTTCCTCATCGGCACCATAGGCATAGCCGCCCCAGACGAGATAGGCCTCAGCCAGATCGGCCCGCTCCTGCCAGCCCTTTTCATCGATCAGCGCCTGCAAGCCCGCC
>CBINJX010000302.1:0-6359 GCA_966251085.1 uncultured Verrucomicrobiales bacterium | reverse complement strand
CGAACTGGCGCCGTGCGACCTGCGCGTAAATCAAACCGGAAACGCTGCCGAGTAGGAACACTTCCAGAAACTCGTTCAGCCAGATATCTTCCGTGACGGACCACATCGCCTCGAGTGGCTTCAGACCAAACCGGAGAACGGCGAACACTCCAAGCCCCGCGAGAATGCCGAACCAGGGTCTCCGTTTCCAGAGAACCGGGAAAACAAAGACGAAGGCGGGAAGAACGGCGTAGTACTTCACCTCGACTCCGATGGTCCAGAAGTGCTGCTGGCCATCCCGCAGCAGCAAATGTTTCAGGAGATCCCGCATTCCAAAGTCATCCCGTGTGAATGCCCACGCCAGGAGCACCAGACAGAACAGTGGATAAATCCGGAGAAAACGCCGGAGAACGTAATTCAGCCAATGCCGAGCGCTCCGAAGGTTGGCCTCCGGTTGGGCAAAGAAAAGATAGGTCAGCAGAAATGCGCTGAGCGAAAAGAAGAGGAGTACCCCATAGCGGCCCGCCCGGTTGAAGTTGAGCGCGGGGTGCAGGAGGAGTCCGGCATCGCTGGCATGGTCGAGCAAAACGAAGAGTACCGCCAATCCGCGGGCTCCATTCAAGGCAGGCAATTGCTCCGGACGTGATGAGGGTACCTGCTCAGTCTTCGCTTCGATCTCCGTTGTACTCATTGGGGTAGAACCAGCGGACGGATTAGATCGAACATTGCAAAACGGCAACTGTGCTTCTCAGATTGTGCGCCACCGTCGGGAGTTTCAATGGGCGTACAGATCATTTCAGGTCGAGCGTGGAACGGGTGCGAAGCTCGACCATGCCGCAGGGGCGTCAATGACACTTCGTTTCCGTTGATCTTCTACTCGTACGCGTCTCTCCGCATTGCATGTGCAACGGGAACTGAGTTCACTCAGGGCCTTCCTCCTATGCACAAGGCGTTCCTCCCGTTCTCCTTCGTCGTTCTCTTTGCCGGATCCTCCCTTGCCGAGCCCAAGCCGGTCCCACGGATGCAGGCGCTTCCGCTTCCCGAATCTCAGGTCAGCTTCCAGCGGGATGGTGCCGAGGTGACGCGGCTTTATTTTTCCAAGGAGCTGAACCGGCCATTTATCTATCCGGTCATCGGACCGAGCGGGCGATCACTCACGCGGATGGGACATCCGCGCGATCCAGAGTCACACAGTCACCATAACTCCATCTGGATCTCTCATCAGAATGTAAATGGCACGAGCTTCTGGGAGGATCGTAGCGGCGCCCGAATTGTTCATCAGCGGGTGCTACGCTTTGAGGATTCCGACCAGGAGGCGTTCGTGGAGACGGAAAACCTCTGGCAGGGGAAGGATGGCGCTCCCTTGCTTCGGGAGCGGCGTCGCACAGCGGTGCAGCCGCTGGAGGGAGGGGAGTCGCTGATGATCATCGATGTCGAGCTTGCGGCACCGGGGAAGGACGAGGTGACACTCGGGCAAACGCCCTTCGGTCTGATTGGCGTTCGGATGGCGAAAACAATCGGTGTGCACGATGGTGGCGGAACCATTCGGAACTCCGAAGGCGGTGTGGATGAGGCGGGATGCTTCCGGAAACCAGCGCGCTGGTGCGATTATTCCGGCCCGATCACGCCCACACTGAGTGAGGGGATCACGCTCATGGACCACCCGATGAACCCGCATCACCCGGTGCCGTTCCATGTACGCAATGACGGTTGGATGGGAGCGGCGCTGACCTTTCCTGGCCCGTTGGTGGTCAAACCCGGGGAGCCGTTGCGCCTAAGATACGGCATTTATGTCCATGGTGGCATCCCTGAAGTGGAGGCGCTCCAGAAGCGATGGGAGACATTTTCAAAAACGGCCTTCCGGGAGTTCCCGGAGAAGCGTTAAGGGGCGACGCTCGCCATTGCACAAAGACTGCAAGCGCCTATTCTAGCGGCCCCATGCAAGGTTCGCTCCGCCTTCTCACCGCCGTTGCACTCTCCGCCTCCCTGCTCACTGCGTGTGGGCGAAAAAAGGAGGAGCAGGTGGAATCCACTCCTCCTGCTGAACAGCCTGCGGAAGCGGCACAGCCGGCTGTTGCCCCAGCTTCCGTTCCTAATGAAGGCCTGCAGCAAGTCGCTGCAGCGCCTGCCCAGATCATTGAATCTTCGCCACAGGTGGAGATCCCGGTGCCGCCGGATGCTCCGGTCGCTACTCCGCCCCAGACCGTGCCTACCGAGTTGGCGCAGTCCGACGCCCTCTACGAGGCATGGTTTCGGAAGTATAACCTCGACCTGAACGATCCCAACATGCTCGACGCCGATGCGGATGGCGATGGGGTGAGCAACGGCGATGAGTTCATGGCCGATACGAATCCGCGCGACGCCAAGTCGATGCCAGCGCGGGCCGCAGCAGCCAAGGTGGACTCCCATAGCGGGCTCAAGCTGAAGAAGTACACGGAAGTCCAGGTTCCCGTCGTTCTCGAAGAGATCGAGGGAAACACTGCCCGGATCCGGCGTCTCGACCAGGAAGACAAGGTCGAAACCGTCCGTGCCGGCCAGACTCTCGAGGGATTGGGGCTGAAGGTGGAGAAGGTGCGCTCCCGTCGCATGACCGACAAGCATGGCTCCACCGTCGATGCATCCCAGGTCACGCTGGAAGATCCGGAAACAAATAAAAAGACGCTGCTGGTAAAGGATATGCCGGCTCGTTCCAGCGCTTCCTATGCGGTGCTTACGTCCGAGGATGGGGAATCGTCGATTACAGTCCACCAGGGCGAGTCCTTCGAATGGCCGAAAGGCAGCGGGACTACATACACCGTGATGGATCTGCGCGATGATCAGGCGGTGCTCCAGGACGAGTCCACCGGCCGTACCTGGACGGTGAAGAAGTAACCGTTTCATTCCCTGAATGCGCGCGGCGCGGTCCGCGCGTATAGTTTTCACTCGCCAGTCGCCCTTCTCACTTCTTAACTCCCGCGCCCTATGTTCTGGACCGAAGAAGTGGCCGCCAAGTGCAGCGGCCCACAGATCGTCAACGATTCCAAGACCCCGTCCGGCCGCGTTCACGTCGGCGCCCTTCGCGGGGTGCTCATTCACGACGCGATCTACCGTACGCTGCGCGAGAAAGGCATCGAGGCGCGCTATCTGTTCGGGGTCGATGACTACGACCCGGTGGACGAGATCCCGAAGGGGGAAGACGAACACTTCGGCAAATACATCGGCTGGCCGCTCTGCAACACGCCCGCACCGCACGGTGCGCCTGGCGACATGGCAGAGTACTACATGAACGAGTTCTGGGGTGTGTTCGAGGAACTCGGTGTGAAGGTGGAGCGTTACCGCATGCGCGATATTTACCGCGCTGGGAAGTTCAATCAGGAGATCGATACCATCCTGCGCAATGCCGATAAGGTCCGCCGCGTTTACAAGGAGGTCTCGAACTCCGACCGCCCCGCGCACTGGTACCCCTTCCAGGTGATCTGCGAAAAGTGCGGAGCGATCGCTACGACCGAGGTGTACGACTACGACGGTAAGGAGGTTTCCTACCGCTGCCTGACCAGCAAGGTCGTGAACACCAAGCTGAACCTCGGCCGCGGATGCGGGCACGAGGGGAAGGTTTCGCCCTTCGACGGCCGTGGAAAGCTGCCGTGGAAGCTCGAGTGGGTAGCGAAGTGGGTGGCGTTCCCGGTCACGATCGAGGGGGCAGGAAAGGATCACTCCACCAAGGGCGGATCTCGTGACGTTTCCGAGGCCTGCCTCCGTGCGATTTATGGCAAGGAGCCGCCGCTGCGCGTGCCTTACGAGTTCTTCCTCGTCGGTGGCGCGAAGATGTCTTCGTCCCGCGGCGTCGGTGCCGGTGCCCGTGATATGGCGGACCTGCTTCCACCGGAGGTGCTCCGCTTCCTGATGATCCGGACGAAGCCGAACTCACCGGTGAACTTCGGTGACCCGGAGAAGGGAATCAATGAAGAGTCGATTGTTAAGCTCTTCAATGAGTTCGACCGGTACCATCAGCGCGTGAACCGCGACAAGACGGCGAATCCGGATGAGGCGATCGTATATCGCCTCGCTGAGATGCAGCCTGAGGGAGACTACGCGAACGCAAATTTCCAGGTGATCAGCGCGCTTGTGCAGATGCCGCATCTCGACACCGTCAAGGAGATCGAGAAGCGTGTCGGCCGCCCGCTTACCGAAGTAGAACGCCGTCACCTCGACCAGCGTATCGCTTCCGCAAAGCTTTGGGTGGAGCGTTATGCCAGCGAGGAGGAAAAGACAAAGCTTCAGGAGACGCTGCCCGCCCGTGCGCAGGAACTCAACGGAGCCCAGCGTGGATTTCTCCAGCAGCTTGCCGCAGTCCTCCCGGACACGCCATGGGAAGACGAGCAGTTGCAGGCGAAGATTTTCGAAGTTGCGCGCCTGACGCCGATCGAGCAGCCGGTCGCATTCAAGGCGATCTACCGCGTGTTGCTCGATCGAGAGGCTGGACCGAAGGCTGGGAACCTGCTCGCGTTCCTCGATCGTGACTTCGTGATCACTCGTTTCCAGGAATTACCAGTCAGCCGCGAGGAGTTCTTCCGCGAGACCGCCATTGCTGTGGAAGATCTTGAGAAATTCCTGAAGAAGGAGAGCGAGAAGATCGTTTCCGCTACATACGCAACCGCTGCGGAGGGAACTCTGGCCGTGCTGGAAATCACTTTCCTGATGAAGGACGGAAAGCGCGTGCTGAAGCGTGTGAAGCTGGATGGTCCCGTGGAGCAAGCCGCTCCAGGTCTGATCGCACGGCTCACTCCGATGATGCCTGGCCTGGTGGCGTAGGCGACGCGCCAGCAATCTCCGGCGGTAGGGCGGTCGCGCCGCCGACCGCCGGGACGAGGCGTGAAAGAGTCCCGATGCTTTCCTCCATCCATAACTCTTTGCGGCACGCACCTCGATATGGCAGCGTTTACCTGTGTTTGATGATCCGACAGACGAATGGCATGAGTGGTATCGCCTCTCGCCGCTAGAGCGTTGGAAGGCAAGTGAAACGCTGTGGGCCCAGTATCTGGCCCAAGGAGGTAGTCTTGATCCCGAACCCGATTCGCAAAGTCCTTTCAACTTTCCAGAACTTCGAGGTGCGCGCCCTGTTGATGGGCGGTCAGGCCTGCGTGTTCTACGGCGGGGCGGAGTTTAGCAGGGATACCGATTTTGCCATTCTTGCCGAACCGGAGAATCTCGACCGGCTCCGGCGCGCCATGACCAAACTCTGTGCGGAGGTAATTGCAGTTCCTCCATTCGAGGAGGATTTTTTGCTGCGAGGTCATGCGATCCACTTTAGATGCCATCATCCAGAGGCTGCAGGCATGCGCGTTGATGTCATGGCGAAGATGCGCGGAGTTTCTCCCTTTTCAGAATTGTGGGAGAGACGAACAACTCTTGGTTCGGATGATGGAGCACGATATGAGCTGCTTTCCTTGCCCGATCTGGTTGCGGCAAAGAAGACGCAGCGAGACAAGGACTGGCCTATGATCCGTCGGCTGCTTGAAGCGGATTACGCCGTGAATAGTGAGGCTCCCTGTTTGGAGCAGGTGCATTTCTGGTTACAGGAATCACGAACTCCTGATCTGCTTATGGAATTGGCTAAACGATTCCCTGCGGAATGTGCCGAGATGGTGAAGCGACGCCCTCTTTTGAAGTATGCGTCTGTTGGCGAAGCAGAACTCGAAGAGGCACTCGCGTCCGAAGAACGTGTGGAGCGGGCGGCGGATCGCGCCTACTGGAAGCCACTCAGGGAGGAGTTGGAATCCTTGCGCAGAGAGCGGCTCCGATAACCCTCTCTTGCTTGCTGCCTCTGATCGCGAAGCGACTGGTCTATCCCCCCAGCAACGACATCTCTGCCTTCCGAACGGATGCCGTCTGCTCAGTACGCAGTTCGGAATACCGATCTCCCCGCGAGGTCCAGATTGCTCCGATGATCGCGGCGAGTTCTTCGTCACTTGCGCCGCTCCGGAGCGGGTCCCGTAGGTCGTGCCCTTCAGCTGCGAAGAGGCAGGTGTAGAGCTTCCCGTCGGAGGAAAGTCGGGCGCGGGTGCAATCCTGACAAAAGGGGCGCGTGACAGAGGTGATGACTCCGATCTCGCCTCCGCCATCGATATGACGGAACCGTCTGGCGACTTCGCCGGTGTAATTGGGAGCAATCGGCTCCAAAGGGAGGACCTCCGAAATCCGCTCAACAATCTCCGCTGCCGGCACCACATCGGCCATTCGCCAGCCGTTGGTATTCCCCACGTCCATGTACTCGATGAAGCGGAGGATGTACTCGGGGCCACGGAAACGCTCCGCCATTTCCACGATTTCGGAATCGTTTACACCGCGTTTTACCACCATGTTGATCTTGATTGGTGTGAACCCTTCGGAAACTGCGGTTT
>CBINJX010000301.1:0-6360 GCA_966251085.1 uncultured Verrucomicrobiales bacterium | reverse complement strand
GCGCTGGCAGGTTCCCGAGGAGTTTCATCGTCGATTGGGGGAGAAGGTCGGGAAACAACGGGCGATGTTGGCGCAGAACCATCTGCTTCTCGTTCTGCACAAACTTCCCCGAGCCGGAGAGGCGGAGCGCCATCCGGTTCTCTTCTGGCGGGATGCCACCGGTAGCTGGCATGCAAGCGAGGGTGGGGCAGGGATCGCGGAGTTGAATGAACACATCACTGCATTCGACAAGGCTACGGATGAACTCGAAGCGCTGATGCACGGTGCGCCGACTGCCGCGGAATACTTCGCCGTTCTCACACGTACCACACCGCTCCTGCGCGCAGCCCGGCACCTGCACCTGACCCTTCAGCAGGCCCGGGAAGCCATCCCCGGGGACCGCCACCTGGTGATCGCACGCGATTCCGCAGGCGAGATCGAACGTACGCTGGAGTTGTTGCATGCCGATGCTCTGCATGGCTTGCAATTCCTCGTCGCAGCGCAGACCGAAGAGCAGGCGCGCACGAGCAAGCAGCTCGTTGCCAGCAGTCACCGCCTGAACCTGATCATCGCCCTTTTCCTGCCTCTGACTGCATTGGCCTCTTTGCTGGGAATGAATATTCAAACCGGCCTCGAGGATAGCGGGGTGGGAGGATTCCTCGCCGTGCTCGTGATCGGCACGATCCTTGGCGCTCTCGTCGTGGCGCTGGTAAACCGGCCAGTCGAGAAAAAGCAAACACCGGCGATTCCCTCGCGGAAATCGCCGGTGAAGAAGAGGTAAAGCTCGGGCGAACTCGACTTACTCGATCACCACGCTCATGCCCTTGGTGATCATCTTGCTCAGACGGATCACGTCCCAGTTGGCTACACGCATGCAGCCATGGCTCGTAGCTCGGCCGATCGTCTGCGGTTGATTGGTTCCGTGGATACCGATGCCTGGTTTATTCAAGCCGATCCAGAGGACGCCGACCGGATTGTTCGGGCCGGGAGGCAGGAGGTGGAAGTTCTGCGTGCGGACGCCGTGGTTTAGCACACCTTCGTCCCAGCGGAAGTTCGGCATGGCGGCGATGCCGAGGATCTTCCACTTGCCGGGAGGTGTCTGGGTCGAACCGCTCCCGCTGCCGGGGGTGATCGGCACGGCGGCGATCAACTTTTCACCATCCATCAGCTCCAGCATTTTCTCTGCGCGATTGATCTGGATCACACGATGCTTGTACTCGGCGCGATCAGGGAGATTGCCTTGCTTGGGAAGCTCCTCAATTTTGAACGGCTCCACATTCGGAACGCGAACTTCGTCGCCGACCTTCAGCTTATCCAGGTTCAGCGTCGGGTTGATTTTGGCGAGGAACTTCGGGTCGCAGTGATAACGCTCCGTGACAAGCTCGAGCAGGGAGGTGTAGGGGAGATATTTCTTCTTGGCCTGCTCCGCTGGTTTGCTCGGGGTGTCGCCGATGTACTTCAGGTCGCCTTCCTTGATGGTATAGGTCGTGTAAACCGGGAAGACCGAGTCGAGTGGGATATTGGAATCGACTTCACCCGTTTCCGGCAGGCCATTTGCACGTTGATAGCGGAGGAGCGCCTTCTTGAAGAATTCGCCGGGACGACCGTCGATCTTGCCCGGACCAAAAAGTTGCTGATCGAGAAAGATTTGCGCGCGGGTGGTGACATCAAGTTCCGCCACCGGCTCGGCACGAGCCACTTTGGGCTCGTCCTGGGCCATGGCAGGAACAACGGTCGAGAACGCGGCGATCACGGACCAGAAAAGCTTGTTCATACGATAGGCAAAAGAAAGGGTGGCGAAGAAGCGGACGTGCAGCTAACACCGCTTGCCAGCCGACGCAAGAGCCTGATGAACCAAGAACGCCCGCTCCGGATCGCACACGTCTCTCCTTTATGGACTCGCGTTCCGCCGACGACCTACGGTGGAGTGGAATTGCTGATCAAGCTGCTCGTGGATGAACAGGTCGAGCGGGGACATGATGTAACCCTCTTTGCCAGTGCGGATTGCATCACAAAGGCGAAGCTTCACGCGACCGTCGAGATCAACCTCAGCGACCTCATGGAACGTGGTGACGCGTGCATGTTTGAGTACTATGCAAACGCGGTCATGACGGACGTTCTGCGGCGGGCGCGGGAGTTTGACTTGATTCATTTTCACCTGAGCCCTGCCTGGTTGCCACTGGCGGCGCTGTCACCAGTGCCAGTGATCTTTACCATGCACACCAGCCCGCATCGGGATGACGAATGGGCGATGCGCCGGTACCCTGAGGTAGAGGTGGTAGGAATCAGCGAGCATCAGATGCACGCGATAGGGCTTCATCTGGGACGCCGGTTTCCTGTGGTGCACAACGGCTGCGATTTCGCAGCCTATGATCCTCTTTTTGAACCCGGCGAGTACCTGGCATACCTGGGCAGGATGTCACACGGTAAGAATCCGCGGGACGCTATCCGGATCGCTCAGGCTGTTGGCATGCCGATCGTACTCGCCGGTCGCCCACAGACTGGCGAGGAGGAGAGATACTTCGCGAAGGAAGTGAAGCCGCTGATCGACGGTAAGAACGTGCGGTGGATCGGACCGGTGAATCACCCGCAAAAGAATGAGCTGCTTCGCCGTGCCGCGGCATTGATCTTCCCCATTCAGTGGGATGAACCGTTTGGGCTCGTGATGATCGAAGCGATGGCGTGCGGTTGTCCCGTCGTCGCGCATCGCCGTGGATCGGTTGCGGAAGTTGTGGATAACGGTATTACTGGATTCCACACCGGTGTGATAGACGCCATGGCTGAGGTTGTTCCCCGTGCCATGAATCTCGACCGGCAACAGGTGCGAGCGCACGCGCAGGAGCGCTTTGGTTACCAGCGCATGGTGGACGGCTATCTGGAGATTTACCGGAAGTTATTGAAACGTTAACAGGGCCCCGAGGGGCCTTCAGGCGGCAAGTTCTCCCGTATGATTCACCAGGGTCACGTGTGCACCCCAATCGTAAACCGTGACCATACTCACCGATGCCGGGCTGATCTCGAACCGCAGGATGCAATCCAGCGGGATACCCATGTAGTGCATCAAGGCGGCCTTGATCACGTCGCCATGCGACATGACCGCGATATGCCCGTCTCGGTGCTTGGCATACAACTCGCCTAGCGTGCGAACGACGCGATCCTGTACCTCCTGCATCGACTCGCCGCCCGGAATGCGCGCACTTCCGCGCTCCGAGTTCCAGCGTTGCCATTCGGGATCAGGGTTGAGGTCCGCGAAGTCTTTCCCCGTCCAGTTTCCGCAATCCACCTCATTGAACCCCGCATGCACGGTGAGCGGCAGGCTGAGTTTGCCAGCGATTGGCCACGCAGTTTCCTGGGTGCGTTCGAGTGGACTGGTATAGATTGCTTGGATTGGGATGCTTGCGAGGCGGTCCGCCAGGCGCTCTGCTTCAGCTTTGCCCTTATCATTGATATGCAGATCGGGTGCACGTCCTGCGAGGGTGCGGCCGAGGAGATCGTGCGAGGCGTGGCGGAGTAGGAGAACGGTCATTGTGTGGGGGGAATGCGATCAGCGGAGTGGTGCTGAGGGGGGAGGCACAGGCGGTGAGCTGAGGTCGGGAGAACCGTGCCTGAAAGAAAAGCGCGACTACAGTCTCAAGCGCCGCTCCCATACGAGAATTGCGCATTCACGGCTCTACACGTCCTCCGCGCAGGCACATCGCTCTTCCTCCAAGGCGGTGTCGCGCCCCCGCCTTCGCCCGCGGGACTTGCCGCCGCACCCCAAGGTCTCGCCCCGGTTGCCGAAGTCTCCCGCTACCGGGCTTTCGCCCGTGTCCGCGACTTCGCCTGCGGTTTTGCTTTCGCAGTGGCCTTGGGCTTTGCGGTAGATCTCGCGCTGGAACCGGTTCTGGACTTTGCCTTGGTCTGAGGCTTGGCAGTTGCACGCGAAGTGGTGCGGGCCTGCGACCTGGAAGCGACTTTACGCTTCGCTGCAGACTTCGCTGCGGGTTTGGCAGCGGACTTCATCTTCGGTGCTGCTTTTGCCCGGGAAGTTGTTTTCGTCTTCGAAGCCGGTTTGGATTTCGATGCGCTCTTTGTCTGGGATTTTTCCTTGGCAGGTGCCCTTGTTGCTTTCGCCGAAGTTCTAGCCGTGGATCTGGAGCGTGCCTGGGAAGCTTTCTTCGCTCCGGACCTCGCACTCGATCGGCTCGCCTTCATTCGTGCGGGACGGCTAACGAGCTTGTTGAAATTGCTCTTCTTTCCGCCAGCGGTCTTCTCCTGATAGATAAAGGCAAGATTCGACTCCTCAAACTTCTCGAAGAACTCATCCCACGAGATCTCATCGAGTGAGTTCGCACCAGAATAGCCCGGGAAGTCGATCCGGATGATGCCAGGTTCGCCGCGTTTGCCTTCCGTTCGTTTCACGGTGGCAGGTTTGCCACCCCGGGCTTCGCACCACTGACGGATTTCGTCGTGGTCAATCGTCATGTGTCCTTCAGCTTGTGACATAATGCGTCTCCTGAATTAGAGGTTGTGGGTTGCTGGTGGTCTGAGAGACCTCGGCTGTGAGGGCTGAAGTGGATGGGGCAGGCGCATAGCGTTGGACCATCCGGACGCAAAAATCTGCGTATTCCGCGATATCTAGCGGTGGACTCGTGTGATGCGGCGCAATGCCGCGGTGTTCAGGTGTGAAGCAGAAAGTTGCGGTAACCGTGAAGTCGGCGAGGGCTTCCATCTGTCGGTCAAACCATGCCTCTGCATTGGGACGGAAGGAATCCGCCCAGCTGAGGCCAGTGCGAAGATGGGTGACACCAAGATCCTTCAGCCACCGCACTGCATCATCCAATCGGTGGTCCTCGAAATGGAACCACTGGCAGATGCCGAGATCCGGCGTGTGTTTGGAGAAATGATCCAGAGCCCGTTTTGGTGTGCCGTCTTCTCGCAGCAGGCCCATGTAGAAATGACGGTAGTAAGAGGATCCTTCCGCTTCACGATGTCGCGTCGTGGCTGGCCATGCACGCGGTAGATCGTACAGACTGTACCAGTGAACACGCGGCACCTGACCCTTCAATAGCTCGGCAGTCCGGTTGAGCCCAAACTCCTGCACCTCCTCGGCTCCGAATGTGGAGACACCGACTTCACTCACCCAGATCGGCAGGCCTTTTGCAACGGCTCGAATCTCATCGAGCTTCGCTGGCCATTCGTGGATCTGCCAATGGTTCCAATCCAGCGGGAAACCGTGCACTGCGATAACATCAACGGTGTCGAGGACGCCGCGTGCGTCGAGCCGCTGGATGAATGAGGGGTCGATCGGTGAGATTCCCCCCAGAACTCGCGTGAGGTTTGGATTCGCCATGCCGACCTCGCGTGCTGCCAGCTTCACCATTTCGGCAAAGATGTCCCACTCGGGGTCGATTTCAAAATCCCAGTGGGACTTATTGTTCGGTTCATTCCAGAACATCACCGAGTCAATCATGTGGTGTATGAGGGTAGGTTGGGGTTGGTGTAGAGGAGGAGGGATGAAGGGAGATTGGCGGGATCAGCACGGCAGCGGTTCCGCATTCGGGTTTGCTACAGCGCGGCAGATGAAGACTTCGCTCTCGGGATGATCGAGGATCTCGAATCCGGAGCTTCGCAGCATGGCTTCAGTGCATGCGCGATTCGGAATCCACCAGTTCGTCGGATCACCGGCGTACTTCTTTTCGATAAAGTACATTCGCGGGAAATCCGGACGCTCAAAGATATCGGTCTGCCAGAAGAGATAATCATCCTCAACCGGCCCCGCCTCTTCGCTGCCACGCTGCATCGACTGGAAGATGAACAGATCGCGGGCGACGTGTTCGTGAATCATATCCAGCGCGAGCAGCGGATGGCGCAGGTGATAGAGGACTCCCATGAAGATCACGACGTCAAATTTCTCCCCGAGATGCTTGAGGTCATAGACCGACATCTTCCGGAACTCGATGTCTGCGCCGAGGGTTCTTGCGGCGAACTGAGCCTGGGCCAGGTAACGCTCGTCAAAGTCGATCCCCAGGACGCGCTCTGCGCCGCGGCGCTTCATCTCAATGGAATAGAAGCCGCCGTTGCAGCCGATATCGAGCACGCTCTTGCCGGTCAGATCCGCCGGGATCGCATGGGCAAAGCGTTCAAACTTGCACCGCGGGTAATCACCAAGGAAATGACCGGGCGCTGTCTGTACTCCGTGGAGATCAATATTGTGGAACCATTCACCAAGCTCGCGGATGCGACGCTCGATGTTTTCGGTATTGGGTTCAAGGAGGCTGGTGCTCATGAATGGGAGGGGATTTCCGATGAAACAGGGACTGCCGGTTGGCGGGGATGTGGAGCGGAGTCGTCACTGCTGAGGAGGCGGATCGCTTCCCGGTAGCCATGCAGCGTTCCGAC
>CBINJX010000300.1:0-6363 GCA_966251085.1 uncultured Verrucomicrobiales bacterium | reverse complement strand
AACCGGACCATGAGGCGCTCCGGCGTGGTTATCCTCATCAGAGAAAGGATCAGAAAGCGGCGAACATTCATCCGGGTGGAAAAGCTCAACGCTCCTTGGAACTTATCCCAATCGGAGAGCCTCTTGATCCTCATCTTATTCTGAATCCTACTCTCCCTCTTACTGTAGCGGCAGGGAGAGTAAGACGAGGACAGGGAGCCTGCAGGGATAGGCCATTAGCTGCTTCCCGGGGCTGACTCACAACCTTTCTTGTGGCATGTCACCGTTTTGATGTCGTCCCAGTGCCACGCTCCGCCGCGGGCACCGCAGAACCCGTCGCTTCCCGGCGCTCGGCCCGATACTGTTTCACCACGGCCCCGATCACCAGCGTCACCAGGATTGCCGTCATCAGAATGATCTCATCACGCGTCAGCCTCATGATATTTCATGCTCCTTGGAGGGTCTGCACGAAAAAGTAGAGCCCGCCCAGGCTGATCAGGATGGAAGCAAATCGCAACACACGGACGTTAATTGCCGGGCTCCACTGAGACCGCCCGAGCCGGAGTGCGCCAAAGAGCGGGAGAACGACCACCTGATGCCCCACCTCGACTCCCAGACTGAATGCAAAGATCGCCAGTCCGATCCCCAGCACGGGAAGCCCTTCCATCGCCTCCAGCAACCCACCGGCGAACCCAAGGCCATGAATCAACCCGAAGCCGAATGCGACTGCGAGGCGGATGCGTGACTGCGCCCGGCTCGGAAAAAGAAGGTTTTCGACCGCCACAAAAACAATGCTGCCGGTAATGATCGGTTCCACGATCCACGAGGGCAGCCGCACAATGTCTAGTACCGAGAGAATAATGGTCAGCGTATGAGCCAGGGTGAAGACTGCGATGACCTTTACCATTTCCCAGAACGTGACCGTCGCCAGCACGAGCGCAGCGACAAAGAGAAGATGATCGTAGCCGGTGAGAATATGCATCACTCCATGCCAGAAGTATTCACGGAGAGTGCGGCCCACGCTGACCTGCACCTTCCCGGCAGGCTCGCCCGAGGCGGCTGACCATCCGGTGGGAAGCTCAGCGACTTGCCCCATCCGGAGCAGTGCAGTCTGGATCTCCTCCGCTCCCTTTTGTTTTCAGCGGACGGCGTAGCTGACATCCCAGGCCTGCCCCGGACCGTACGGGAACTCCCGCAGCATCTCGTGCCGGAGCGCCACGTGTTGCGGCTTTGCGCCACTCAGGGGATACTCGAGTTCGTACTGATAGTATGTTGTCTCCGCCTCGCCTTTCTGCGGCGGCACAGAGAGCTTGGTGATCTTGCCCGAGAGCTCCTGACCGCCGGCGAGGACATGGAGGTGCCGGAGAATGTAGTCCCCGTGGTACTCCGCCGCCGAGGCGAGCATATCGGGATCGAAGCTTCCATCCGCCTCTGGCTGGAGCAACTGAGCGACGCTGAGCTCCTTTAGGGAAACGTCCACCGCCACTTTCACCGACTCCTGCTCGATCAGAACCCAGAGTTTATTCTGCAGAAGAGGATGAGCTTTTGCCGGAAACACGATCCCGAGCAGGACGGCTAAAACACAGAGGGGATGGAGGAGGACACGCATGCGGGCGCGGACCATAGCGCCACTCCGTGAAGTCGGCGAGCGCGAGCGTGGATAGCGATCGCGCTTGTTTCACGTTGCCTGAGTCTGAGCACTCAGCCTCAGCCTCAGCGCTTCACCACCGCCAGGTAATTCCGCACATCCTTGAACTCCCGCACATAAAACGGCTCCCCTTCTCTGCGCACCCACATCCCGGTTGAAGAACCACCGTCGAGGTTTAAGGCTCGAACGATTTTGCCACCCTCCGGCAGGATACCGGGAGTGAGAAGGATCTGGGCCGCCTCGGCCAATGTCGCCCATCGGCAGATGATCAACGCCACACGCCCCGAACCAGCCGTGCACACTACGGTACGTGCCGCCGAGCGGGTGCTATTCAGCCCCTTAACGGCTTTACCGCCATCGACAAGAAATGGCCCTGCCTGCAGCGCTTCTGTAACCGCAGGCGCCATCTTGAACTCTCCAACCCGTCGAAGGCTGATGCCTTTGCTGGAAACGACCACCAACCCGCTGAGAAGCCTGGCTTTTTCGAGCGAGTGCAGCGTTTTTCCATCACTCACGACGAGGCCCAGCGGCTCGCGGTCAGGATGGAAATAACCACCATTCACAGCGGCGACTGCACCGCTATCTTTTGCCGCATCTGCCAGATTCGATGATCCATCCGGGTCGTCGATCACCTTCAACGTATGGGTCTTCTCATTGAAGACAACGACGTGAAGCTCTGCCTTGCGTCCCTCCCCGCCGGTGACCCTGACGCTCGCAAACTCAACGCCGACGGGCGAGGCCAGGGTTTCACGTCCTACAATCGACCACTGTGCCCATAACAGAGGTGAGGTGCACAGCAGGCATACGAGCGCGATTGCGATTCTCATGACTGCTCATTCTGCCGGCTGTGCGTCAAGGTGTCGAAGCACTTGCTCGGTTTCGACACCCGTTGTTTGAGACCTCGCACTCCGGTGATCAGTCGGTGATTCGCACCGGCGTGCCGACAGGGGCGTTGGCGTAGAACAATTGAGCCATTTGCGCAGGTAGGCGGATGCAGCCATGCGAGGCGGGATAACCAGGGGTGTAGCCCTGATGCATACCGATCCCACCGTTGACCCGCATCCAGTAAGGCATCACAGCACCTACAAATTTCGCGCCTTTCGGCTTGGGGTCCTTCCTCACATCCGCATCGTCGTTAACCACTGCCCCCGTGGAGCGATTCACGTATTGGCCATAGAGGTTTGACCGGTGAACGCGCAACTTCTGCGATATCTTAAAGGATCCTTTCGGAGTTCTGAATCCGGGCTTTCCCGTAGAAACCGGCGAGGTCGTCACCAACTGACCGCCCTTGTAGAAGTAAGCCTGCTGGCTGCCGAGGCTGATCTCGATTTTCGGGCTACCCTGAATTTCCTCGAACCGCGATGCGGTGCTCATGCTCGTCATCGAAGAGTGGCGAGCACGAGAAGACCGTTCGCTGTATCCGTTCTTCAGTCGCTCACGCGAACTATACCGTTCCCGGGGAGTGTAGTCCCGCGAGAAAGGATTCCGGGAAACTGTCGTCGACGTCCTCTGGTATCGCGCCGACTCGTAACGTGTCTGCGACACGGACCTCGACCCTTCATTTACGGCGCAACCGCTCATCAGCGCAGCGCCCACAGAGATGCTCAGGATTACATTCGCACGCATATGTAAAGGAAAAACTTCACCAAATATACGGACGAGATGTGGCCAACGTTTGTGCATACGGCCGCTCACGCAGAGCTACGCATTACAGGCCCGGCAATGTTTGGAGAGATGTCGCACCGAGGAGAGCGGTGGGAGAAAGAAAGTGATCAGTGAGTCAGTGATCAGTAATCAGTGGAGGCGCCATACATTACCGCCCACTTGGCACTTTCACTCGGCACTTGGCACTCCGACGACACGCACCTAGCGGGGGCGGAGGCGATTCAGGAGGAGAATAAAGCGTGCTGTCTCACAGGCGCCTGAATAGGAAGTCATATGCCATTTCGTGCCCTCGGTCTCGGTTCCAAACTTCTCACTGCCATCCAGGAGGCGGGTTATACAGAACCCACTCCCATCCAAGCCGCTGCGATCCCGGAGATCATAGCGGGAAACGATGTAATCGGCATCGCCCAGACCGGCACCGGAAAGACAGCTGCGTTCACACTGCCAATGCTGGAGAAGCTTTCGGGCATGATTGGCGGTGGCCAGAAAAAGGGAACACGAGCTCTTGTATTGGCTCCCACACGTGAACTGGTGGTGCAGATCGAGGAGAATGTTCGCGCCTACGGGAAACACCTGCCCCTGCGAATCGCCACAGTTTATGGCGGCGTCGGTGAACGGCCGCAGATCCAGGCGCTGAAGACGGGAGCAGAGCTGGTGATCGCTACTCCGGGCCGCCTGCTCGATTTGATGGATCAGCGACATGCCAACTTCCGGGACCTGTCGTTCCTAGTCTTGGACGAGGCCGACCGCATGCTCGACATGGGCTTTCTTCCCAGCATCAAGCGGGTGGTAAAGGAGCTACCAAAGAACCGGCAGACCCTGCTCTTCTCGGCAACGCTTTCGAAGGAGATCGAGCAGCTCACAAAAGATTTTCAGCGTTCGCCTAAGATCATCCAGATCGGCCGCCGCTCGAATCCTGCGGAGACCGTTACTCAGTTCGTTTACGAGGTGCCCAAGACGCTGAAACTTGCGCTTCTGGAGCACCTGTTGAAAGACCCGGCGTTCGACAGCGTTCTCGTTTTCTCCCGCACAAAGCACGGCGCGGATCGGATCGCGCGTAAGCTGGAACGCAACGGGGTGAAGACTGCCACGCTGCATTCCAACCGCTCCCAGAATCAACGCATCATCGCCCTGAACAAATTCAAGGCAGGTGAAGTACGAGTGCTCGTTGCGACCGATATCGCGGCACGCGGTATCGACGTGGAGGGAATTTCCCACGTGGTGAACTTCGACTTTCCGATGCACCCGGAAGATTACGTGCACCGTATCGGCCGCACCGGCCGTGCACAGGCCATCGGCGATGCGATCTCGTTCATTTCGAAGGAGGATTACAATTCGCTGCGCTCACTGGAGCGATTCATCGGACGCGGCCTCATCCGCAAGCAGGCGGAGAACTTCGACTACAACGCCCCGTCCGCAGAGGAAAAACCGTCCCTGATGGACCGCGCCGCCACGGCTCATCTCCGTCCCGGCGCTCCGTCACGATCCATGAAGCAGGACGGCACACCGGCCTTCCGCTCCGGTCGCGGGAAATTGCCGAGTCAGAGGCCGGCTCAGCGTCCCGGAGGAGAACGCCAGGGACAGCGCCCCGGCGGACAGCAACAGCAAAGATCCGAAGGGCAACAGCGCTCGGGTCAACGTCCCGGCGGGCAGCGTTCGGGCGGGCAACGCCCGGGAGGTCAAGGGCAGCGGCGTTCGGGTGGGAGGTAGGAAATCAGTGATTCCCTATCGGGGCTACACCCCGTGTACGCAGTTTGGACACATCACCGCCCAGCACCCCGTGTTCAGCACATCAGGTTCCGAGAGACATCTCGACTGAGGCATGAACTCTGAACAGATTTCTTCAGAGTCATGCCGACGATTGCGTTCTGGAATCTTGGAAGAAAGAAACACCTTCCAACATTAGTGGATTTGATCGAGGAGAATGGGATTGAGATTCTTGTCGTGGCTGAGCAGGAGTTTGAGACGGCGGAACTGATCGTCGCGTACGCTGAACGGACGGAACGAACTCTTCACTCTCTCGATATAGTCAGCTCGCGAGTCCGCTTCTATTCTGTGTTTCCAACCGATCAGTTTCGGCCAGTTGCCGATGACGGATATACGTCCATCAAGGAATATCGGCCGCTTTTGGGAGACCCCCTACTGATAGTGGGAGTCCATCTGCCGAGTAAGCTGTTCCAACGCGAATTTGATCAGCCTGCTGAAGCGCAACGTCTGGCAAGGCGGATCGAAGAAGCCGAGATCCAAGTGGGGCACGAGAGGACAGTCGTACTGGGCGACTTCAACATGAACCCGTTTGAAGCAGGCATGGTGAACAGTGATGGACTCCATGGTGTGATGGATCGCCGGATCGCCGGAAAGCTGAACCGCTTAGTAGCTGGAGAGCGTCGCCGTTTCTTTTACAATCCCATGTGGAAGCTGATGGGCGATAGCTCATGTGAAGCATTGGGTACCTATTACCGACGCTCCGGCAGCTACGTGCATTACTTTTGGAGTACCTTTGACCAGGTACTCTTGCGACCGGCCTTGCTTGAATCTTTCCGAGAAGAGGAGTTACGTATTGTGCAGTCTGCGGGCTCGCATTCGCTCTTGGCGAAAAGCGGCCCTGGAATCAACCAGCACATCTCGGATCATCTGCCGATCGTCTTCCGATTGAATATTGAGCTATGAGCGATGAAAACCTGTGGGGGGATTTGAACTTCGACACCACTTTGGAAACTCCCGCTTCTATTCTCCGGGCGCAAGGTGCAGCACTAAATCAACTTACGAAGGGGCTACTGGAAGGCCGAGTGGTTTCGCTGCCCCCGATGAGCGACCAAATTGTCATGGAGTTTCGGATAATTGCTCCTGCATTGCGCAATTACTCCGTCACGATTCTCCGAATCACCCATGACGCAACATTATACCCTGCTACTGTCACGCCTCTTGACGGAACGGATCGCGAAATCAAAGCCCCGTCAGCAAAAGGATTGAAAAAAATTCTCGCACATATCTTTCGCTCCGAGTACGTGCGAAACGTTCTGTACTCGCTGATTGTGCAAGTTCGAGAAGCAGGATCTGGAGTATCCCAT
>CBINJX010000299.1:0-6383 GCA_966251085.1 uncultured Verrucomicrobiales bacterium | reverse complement strand
CTTGCCTTCTCTACCCTCCAGTACCCAGACTGCCGTCCCCAGATCCCTCCCCAAAACTCCCCGCATGATTCGTCGAATCTTAATAACCCTCCTTGTTGGAGTGGTCGTTCCTGCATTCGGGCAGGATGTCCTGACCTTCTCCGGAAAAGCCGCGCCCGGTAAGGGCAAGCGGGTGGTCCTCGTCGCAGGTGATGAGGAGTACCGTAGTGAAGAAAGCATGCCGATGCTGGCGAAGATTCTCAGCCAGAAGCATGGGTTCGATTGCACGGTCCTCTTCTCGATCAACCCGGACGGTGGCTACATCGATCCCAATAACCAGAGGAACATCCCCGGCACCAAGGCGCTCGACTCGGCCGATCTGCTCATCATCGGCACCCGATTCCGGCAGCTCCCGGACGACCAACTCGAGCCGTTCGCCAAGTTCCTCAACGCAGGCAAGCCGGTCATCGGTTTTCGCACGGCGACACATGCATTTACCGGCAACGCGAAAACCGGCGACTTCAAGTGGGCGGACTTCGGCCTGAAGATCCTCGGCGAGAAATGGGTGAGCCATCACGGCAGACACAAGGCGGAAGGCACCCGCTCGGTGAGGGAGGAAGCAAACTCGACGCATGAGGTGTTGCGCGGTGTGGATGAGATCTTTGCCACGACGGATGTCTATGGCATCGCCAACCTCGACCAGAAAGCGGCGACCATTCTGCTGCGCGGCGCAGTGACCGAATCGCTCGATCCGGCATCAAAGAACGTCAGCGGCCCCAAGAACAATCCGATGATGCCGCTGGCCTGGCTGCGCGAATACACCGCTCCCAATGGCACAACCAAAGGCAAGGCGTTCTGCACGACGCTCGGCGCCTCGGTGGATTACGAGGATGAAGACCTGCGCCGGCTGATCGTCAACGCGACCTATTACCTCCTCGGAATGGAGGTGCCCACGAGAGCGGAAGTCGGCTATGTGGATCCGTTCAAACCGACCTTTTACGGTTTCATCAACGACAAGGAGTTCTTCAAGAAGCGGAACCTGAAACCGGCCGACTTCGCCCTCGGCAAGAGCGCCGCCACGGGCCTGCCCTCGGATGGCAAAGAGAAGAAAGCACAGGCTGAGAAAAAGGCCGACGCGCATCCTCCACATGCACCGAATGCCGAGCCGCCAGCGGCTACGACGGCGCGTCCGCAACAGGTGGCGTCACCGAGTAAAGGCGAGCGCATCGTGTTCCTCGGCAACGGACTCGCCGAGCGCGACGTCTATTACAGCCGACTCGAGACGGAGCTGCACCTGCGGTTTCCGAATCACGAACTCTTCGTGCGCAACATGGGCCGTCCAGGTGACACGCCGGCGTTCCGCCCGCATCCTTCGCGCAGGTCGCAGTGGGCATTCCCCGGTGCTGAAAAGTTCCGGCCGGAATTCAAGATCCATCAGGGCCAGGGATTTTTCCCTACGCCTGACCAGTGGCTCACTCACCTGAAGGCCGATACGATCGTTGCCTTCTTCGGCTACAATGAATCCTTCGACGGCCCTGAGCGCGTGGGGAACTACGAGGCTGAGCTGGAGGCTTTCGTGAAGCATACCCTCAGCAAGGCATACAACGGAAAGGCCGCCCCGCGTCTCGTCCTCGTTTCGCCAATTGCCTTTGAAGATCTCAGCGCCACGCGCGATCTGCCCAACGGCCAGAAAGAGAATGCCAACCTCGCCCTCTACAGCGCCGCGATGGAGCGCGTGGCGAAGAAGTACAACCTGACATTCATCGATCTCTTCACTCCCACGAAGGAGCTGTACGAAAAAACGAAGGAGCCGCTCACCAGCTACGGCTTCATTCCGAACGATGCCGGTTATCAGCAGATCGCAGAGATCCTCGCCACGGGCCTCTACGGCCATCACTCACGCGAGTCGGGCGTCGATGCAGCCAAGGTCCACGCTGCGGTGAAGCAGAAGGATTGGTTCTGGAACAACGATTACAACATCCTCAACGGCGTCCACACCCACGGCCGCCGCTACAATCCTTTCGGCCCGCAGAATTATCCCGATGAGGTGAAGAAGACCCGCGAGATGGCCGCCCTCCGCGACCAGCTCATCCATGCGGTGGCCTCCGGCAAGACGGCATCGCTCAAGGTGGATGACTCCAAGACCCATCAGCTGCCGTCGGTTGAGACCAACTACCGGGCAAACAACACCAAGAACGGTGCCCCGGAATACAAGTACGGTGAGGATGCGGTGAAGTCTCTCACCGTGCCGGAAGGCTATAAAGTCGAGCTGTTTGCCTCGGAAAAGGAGTTCCCGAATCTGGCAAATCCGATGCAGCTCTCCTTCGACAATCGTGGCCGCCTTTGGGTAGCGGTGATGCCGACCTATCCGCATTATCGCCCCGGTGACGCGCTGCCGAATGACAAGATCCTTATCTACGAGGATACGGATAACGATGGCAAAGCCGATAAGGAGACGGTCTTCGCCGACAAACTGCATCTGCCGATCGGCTTCGAGTTCGCACCGGAAGGCGTCTATGTTTCCGAGGAACCGAACCTGATGCTCCTGCGGGACACCGACGGTGATGATCGTGCCGATGTCCGCGAGATCGTGCTCGGCGGCTTTGATAGCCACGACACCCACCACGCGATCAGCGCCTACGCGGCGGATCCGTCTGGTGCATTCATGATGTGCGAAGGCGTGTTTCTGCATTCCAACATCGAGACTGCCTACGGTCCGGTACGTGGCGTCGATGGCGGCTTCTACCGCTACAGCCCGCAGCGCTCTCAACTGGAGCGCACCGCGCAGCTGAGCATCCCGAATCCCTGGGGTGTCGCCTTTGACCGCTGGGGGCAGGATTTCTTCCTGCACACCTCCGGCCCGAGCATGAACTGGATGCTGCCCGTTTCGGTGAAACCGACCTATGGCAGCAAGACGCCGTCCACACCCGACCTGGTGCCGAAAGGACACAGCGTGCGTCCCACATCCGGCTTGGAGATCGTCTCCTCGCGTCACTTCCCCGATGAAGTCCAGGGTGACATCCTCCTCTGCAACAACATCGGTTTCCTCGGCATCAAGCAGCATGCCATCGAGGACGAAGGCACCGGTTACAAAACCAGCTTCCGTCATGACCTGCTCAAGTCTTCCGATGGCAATTTCCGCCCGGTGGACCTCGAGTTTGCTCCGGATGGTTCGCTCTTTGTGATCGACTGGCATAACGTCCTGATCGGCCACATGCAGCACAATGCCCGCGATCCGCTGCGCGATCATGTGCACGGCCGCATCTACCGGATCACCTATCCGGGCCGTCCGCTGGTTGAGCCGGCAAAAGTTGCAGGCGCTCCCATCGCTACCCTGCTCGAAAACCTCAAGCTGCCCGAGGATCGCACCCGCTACCGCACCCGCCGCGAACTGCGCGCCCGTCCGGCCGGTGAAGTGCTCGCCGCTCTCAAGGAGTGGGTCGGCAAGCTCGACAAGACCGATGCCAATTACGAGCACCACCTGCTCGAAGCATTGTGGACCACATGGGGCCTGAACCAGCCCGACGAGGCTCTCCTGCGTCAGTTGCTGCAGGCTCAGGACTTCCGCGCCCGCGCTGCCGCAGTCCGCGTGGTTCGTTATAACTTCCACCGCCTCCCCGATCACGCTGCCATCCTCGAGAAAGCCGCGAGCGACCCACACGGCCGAGTCCGGTTGGAGGCTGTCGTCGCCGCCTCATGGTTGAACGATGAACGGGCTGCCAAGAGAGTCGTCTCCATTGCGCACAAGCATCCGCTGGATGAGTGGAGCAAGAACGCTGCAAAAACTGCCGCAGCCCGCCTCGGCGGCACCCTTGAGGAAACTCCGGTGGAACACACCAGCCTGCCGGTACCCAACCACTTGGACACCGATGCTAAGAAGCAGTACCTCCTCGGCCAGGAGATCTACCACCGCGAAGGTCATTGCGCGACCTGCCATCAGCCCAACGGCGCTGGTCTCGACCCGGCCTTCCCGTCCCTCGTGAAGAGCCCTTGGGTGAATGAAGATCCCGATCGGCTCATCAAACTCACCCTGTACGGGCTGATGGGACCGCTGGAACTCAACGGCAAGAAGTACGATGGCGCCGTCCCGATGACTCCGTTTGGCGGTCTGCTGAAGGATGACGAGATCGCGGCAGTGCTCACCTTCGTCCGCAACAGCTTCGGCAACAAAGCCGATCCGATCAAAGCGCAGCAAGTTCAACAGGTCCGCACCTCCAACCCCGGTCGCACGGCCTTCTACACCACCGAAGAGCTGCTGAAGCAGCATCCGATGAAGAAGTAATAAGGGCCTGCCAGCGCCACCTTGCGTGGCGTATGGGTTAGACCATGTATCAAGGCGGCTCGGTCCCGAAAGGGTCGAGCCGCCTTTCACTTTTCTGGAAGGGCACCCCGTTTATCAGCGCGTTATCCGAACCTGGTACTCCCGGAGTCCAGTCCGTCCAATTGATCCTTAACTGAATGGCCTTGACCTCATTCAGGGGCGGCTGGCGGGTGGCCTCCGCTTCTTGCGCAGAGCATTCACTCCGGTTCGAGCGCTACCAAAACAGGAAGTAATTCGCGATTCAGCGCCTCGTATCCCGCAGCGTTCAAATGCAGAAAGTCTTCACTGAATCGGGGATCAATCCTCCCCTCATGGCCAGTCAGCACCTTCGCTGAGTCGAAAATGCTGACTCTATCGCTCTTCAAGGAGACGATGAACTCGTTCACGTCATCAATGGCGGACGCAACATCCGAGGACCAAACCAACCTGCGCTCCAGGGGCAATTCCCCCAGAGGAAAGATGGTTGTCAGAATTACCCTCGAGCCATTACTGAGCGCGAGCGTGACAATCTCCTCGATGTTCTTTTTGCAGTTAGCGATAATCACTGCTTTCTGCTCCGGAAACAGGGGGATCGTTTTCAGATCGTTGGTTCCGGCTTGCACGAGAACGACGGCGGGTTTCAGCGGAAGAACATGAGCGGACATTCGCCCCAGGATCTGCGCCGTAGTCTGGGCGTGAATTCCCCGGTTTACGAAAGTGAACCGCGTAGTCCGCGATGGGGACGGCCATTGTTGTGCGCGCGAGTCCCCGAAGAACACTACCAGTGGCTGCCGGGTTGCTGGTGGCGTTTCAAGAGCACCTATCGGGTAACTGTGAAGTCCAAGCGGATCCAGACGGACGGATTGAAGATCTCTATAGTACCTGTTCGCCAGGCGATAGATGTAAGCTGCGCATCCCAGTGACGTGAGAAAGAGGATCAATAAAATCCAAACCGCCGAAAAAGATGGAATCCGTGGCATGGAGTCCTTCTACATTTGGTCGGGACTGGCGGTTGAGCCTTTTCGATCGGTTAAGATCGCGAATGCCATGCTGAGCCGCATTCAATTGCGAGTTTATCAGTGAAGTCAGAGTGGGGTGGACGTCCTCGTCCGCCGGAGATCGTCGAGAGCAGAGGGCGCTCTCTCTGCCTGCTGCGGATCGGTAGCGCGCCAGCGCCTGGAGCTTGCGCAGAGGAAAAAGCGCCGAGGCCACCCTGGCGGAATGCACAGAGGCGAGGGTGTTTGGAAAGCGAAGGAGCTACGGAATTCCACTCAGCCGGACTGCAAGTCCGATCCACTTTGACGCGCCGTTCCTTATTTTCGCGTAACTTCAGTTTATCAGCGAGTACTTGTCTCGCGTTGGTGGAACCTCATTCGCTTGCAGTAGGTGTGCGTTACAATCGTAACGGAGAAGTCCACCTCTCATTACGGTGTAGCCTCGAAGACGACATCGACCCAATAGTTGGTGGTATTGTAAGTACGGTTCGGGAAGCCGCTGCTCCCGTAGCGGTACACACCGTTACCGCCGCCTTCGTTATTGGAGAGCGCCCGCAGCGAGCCGTTCTCAAAGCCGGAGCTGGCGAAGTAAGGGCTGGATTCCGAATAGAAGCCTACCGGTGTGTGATACGAGACCACGTAGGTGGTGTTGGCGGTGATCGGGATCGGGTTGGCAAAGGCCTGGTATTGCCAGCCGGAGGCGGTCTCATTGGTGAAGATCACGCTGCCCAGCAGCGAACCGCCCGCCGTCCAGAGGTTGCCGGTATGTACGCCGGTGTTGTTTGGCCCCTTGTAGAAGCGCACGCCCTTGATCACGCCTTTACTCGTGCTCTGGAACTTGAGACCTAACTCCACTGCTCTACCATCATTGGCTGTAATCTGGGCAGGCACGGTGTTGTTGTCCCAGAGCGACTGGTTTCCCACGGAGGTTACTGCCGTCGTGAAGGAGGTGACGAGGTTGTTTGCCAGCCAGTTGCCGACCAGGTCGGCCACGCCTTGGTTGCCGCCTCTGACGGTGAGGGTGTAGGAGGTGCCCGGCGTCAGCAGGCTTGTTGGGGTGACGGTGGCGGTGCTGGTTGCGCCATCGTAGCTGACCGTCACGGCAACGG
>CBINJX010000298.1:0-6400 GCA_966251085.1 uncultured Verrucomicrobiales bacterium | reverse complement strand
GCGGTTACCGCCACCGCGGGGCGTACTACTACGGACCTCGCCGTCACTATTACTACAGCCCTCGCTACTACAGCTACGGTCCCCGATACTACACGCCATACCGCCGAAGCGGGTTCAGCTTTTACCTGAATCTGTAAACGGCAAGAGCCTGCCGTGACGCACGGGGCTGGGGAACTTTGTTCCTCGGTCCCGTTTTTTCTTTTCCAGCCCATGCAAACGGGAGCATTTGCCATTATCTTTTTCTCATGAGTTTGAAGAAGACGAAACTCAAATGCCCAATCTGCGGTCGCGAGACCGATTTCTTTACCGACCCGCTCGGCCCATTTTGCTCCAACCGCTGCAAGATGGTCGATCTGGGCCGCTGGCTGGGTGAGGATTACAAGATCACGGAACCACTACGCCCCGATCACTTCGCACAATTTGAGGAGCTGGAGGAAGGGGTGAATCCGGATGTGCCGGACGAGTGGCGGTGAGGTGTAGCGCAGCCAGGATGGCTGCGGGTGCGCCGACCATCCTGGTCGGAGGCTTACCAACCTCAGCAGTTCTGAGGTGAGAGGAAAGAGAAGGCGCCTCGTGAATTGGCGGTGGAGCGCGCCGGACTCGGAGCAGGATGCTCCGGTCACCCGCAGCCAGGATGGCTGACGCTACGGCGTAATAAACACCCGGTTCACCGACGGATCCATCACCCGCGCCCCGCGCGGGATCCCACGCACATCGATCACGTTGTGCGGCGGATATGGGCTCACTACAAAACCACGGCGCTCCGTCGGTTCGCCAACGGGATAACGTGCCCCGCGATACCGCGTTCCACCGTAATAGCTGCGGCGGCTATAGTAATAATCGTCCTCGTAATACCGATCCCCGCGACGCTGCTGCGCGATCTTTCCAGCCACATACCCCACCCCGGCCCCGACAGCCGCACCGACGAGTGCATCGCGTCCGCGCCCATGAATCAGTCCGCCCACTGCGGCTCCCGTCGCCGCACCGGCCAGAGCGGTCTGTCCCGGCGTCTCACATCCACTAAAGGTGAAGGAGGTCAGCAGACTGGCACATACGACAGGGACGAGTTTCTGCATGGGGGATTTCATGATGATTGGCAATTCGCGGTCGTTGCTACGGACGGATGCTGCGCTTCTTTCATTCACGCCGCCGCCAAAGGCACCGCAACATCACGCTCCCGATCAGCGCGAGCTTTGTAAGTTTACCGAGCCGGTAGCGGCGATCCAACACCCGGAAGCCGTCACGTTCCATCCGGCTGAGAATCCGGCTGTAAACCGCCCGCATGATTTCCGCCGCCACCAGCGAACGCTCATCGCACGCAGGCAGGGCCGCCTTCGCACTCTCGTAGAATTCATGCGCCCGCCCCGCCTGAAAGCGCATTAGCCGGACGAACGCCTCGTTGTACCGCTTCGCCGCCAGATCCTCGGGTGTATAGCCAAACTGCGCCATCTCCGCACGCGGCAGATAGATCCGTCCGTCCTTGTCGAAATCTTCGCCCACATCGCGAAGGATGTTCGTGATCTGCAATGCCAGCCCGAGATCCAGCGCATACTGGCGCGACTTCGGGTCACGATAACCAAAGATCTCCACGCTCACGAGACCGACCACACTCGCGACGCGATGGCAGTACAGACGCAGTTCCTCCCATGTCTCATACTGCGCACCGTCCATGTCCATCTCGCACCCCGCGATGATTTCGCAGAAATGCTCCGTATTCAGTTCGTACTTTCGAATGAGATCACGCACCGACGGCGCGAGCGGAGACTCCCCTTCCACAGGCTCTGTAACAGCCTGCCTCCAGCGCTGCAGCGCTGCACGGCGCTCTTCTAGGGAAGGTTCGGGTTCATCCGCGAGATCATCGACTACCCGGCAGAAGGCGTAGAACACATTCATGTCGTGCCTCCGCTCGGGAGGGAGTGCGACAAAAGCGAGCGCCAGGTTGCTCTTGCTCGCCTTGGTAATGGCTTCGGCGTTTGCGGCGTTGGACACGGATGCGCTCATTCAGCTCTGAGGAAGGGGTGTAGGGGCCAACTCCAACTGTCCGCGAGACACTTCATAAACATGATCACCCACAGCGGCGAGCCACTGGGGCGATACAGACGCGATGACTGTCGTCCCCCACTGCTGGCAGGCCGTGCGGAGCAGTCTGGAAAAATGACGATGCTGATCCACCTGCAAATCTGAATCGAGCTCCTCCACAATGAGAACCTCGGGGTTCGTTGCCAACGCTCGAGCAAGTGCCACGCAGCGCTGTTTAAAATGTGGCAGATCCCCGGCACGCTCCTGCTCGTATTGTGAGACGCCCACAAAGGCCAGCAACTCCTCCGCACGTTGACGTGCCTCCGCAGGTTCCGAGTCGAGCAGCTTAAACATCGGCATCACGACGTTCTCGATTACGGTGAATGCCGGGAGCAGAAATGGCGCGGCAAAGAGGTATCCGAAGTGATGCCGCCGCAGCTCCGCGCGTGCGGAATCGCTAAGCTCGCTGAAGCTCGAACCGCGCACCAGCACATCGCCTTCATCCGCCATTTCCAGCAAACCGAGGAGCCGCAGCAGAAGCTCTTTGCCGGAGGCATGTCCGCCTCGAAGCACCGTCAGATGCCCCCTCGGCGCGATGGCATCCACAGGTCCCACGCGCACGCTCTTGCGCGCGCAGCGAACAGCGCGCAGTTCGAGAGCATTGGAAACGGTTTCGCCGGGCATGTCGGTGTGATGGAGATGCAGTAACTGCTCCTCTGCAATCACAATCGGAAAATGAGTTGAGAGTTTAGAGTGTTGAGTCGAGAGCCGTGCACGCGCAGATCAGAACTGGTGATCGTGGCGAAGCCCTTGATCCGCGAGTGTCTTCTACAGGGTGAATATGAAATAGTTTTCCACATGCCCTCCCGGCGGTCAGCGGCGCGACCGCCCCACCACCGGGAGGGCATCGCAAGTCAGTCATCCGTTTCGATCTGACGGTGCACGGCTCTCAACTCGACACTCTCAACTCTTAACTTCGTCAAAACTGAATCCAGTTCTCCGCCCGCAACCTTCCCGCATCACAACGTTTGTAAAAACTGACCCAGCTCGCAAGCAGCCATGCACTGACCGCTCCTGCGAGCCACGGGAAGAGGAGCGTCCACACCAGCCACAATGCAGTCCCCTCGCCCCACCCACTCACACTGATGCGATTCAATAGGTGCAGCAGGAAGAAGTGCACGGAGGAAAGTAGAATGAACCAGAGCAGCGGCCACCAATGGCGGAGGACGAAATGGAAATGATCCACGCACGCTTTGCGCAGCGACTCACTATGAAAAGTGAGCGTGATCTGGACGGCCGCGAAGAGTAGCAGCACGACTGCGATCACAGATCTCGCGCGCAGGATCCATTCGTCGATCTCCTCCGAGTCCTTCGGGAACCACGTCTCAAAATACGAAAAGTTTTTCAGGATCAGCGGCAGGTGAATGAAAAGTGTGCTCAGCAGCATCACCACCGCCGCCCATTTCACGACATAGGAAAAACGCCGGATTGCGAAATCCACGAGATGCTCGCGGGTGAAACTGAGTCCACGTACCCAGCAATACGCCAGAAGGATCAGGTAAACCTGCAGGAAAACGCCAAAGAGGTACTCAAAAAGGAACGCCACCCAATCGAGCACCTGCGCCCATTGAAACCAGATTACCGGGTCCAACATTCTCGGCCCCGCATACGCAAAAGGTTTCGCCAGAGCCGCGATCGCACACAGCAGGATGCCCGCGTACGCCGCCCACCCCCACGATCCGAAACGACGTCGCAATGCGCGGAGGAGAACGGTCTGATGACTCCCGGTGTTGATGAGAAATAGAAATGCCGCAACCGCCGCCAGAGGAAACGTGGCCACTACCACATTAAAGAGCCCGGCTGCGCTTTCGATCGCTGGCAGGAGGGCGTTTCGGGCTGCTGAAAAGAGTTCTCCTGGCGCTAGGTACCACAGGGCATTCTCCGCGCCGAACAGCCCGGCCTTTGCGTTCCATCCCTCCCGCACCCAGCGGAACTCCGGACGCTCCTCTGCCGGAAGTACCTGCGAGTAGTAATAGCGGAGCCCGAGCTGGAAGCAGGCGTAGCCGAACCCGAATAGCCCCGGCAACACCCACATCGAACGATAACGCCCGAGGACACGAAAACCGTCACGGAAGCAGGCGCGGACGGGACTTGTCCACATCATCAACACATAACCGGCGATCGCGCCAAGGAGCAGCCAGAACGGGTTCGACATTCGTGTTTAGGCGATCCGCTCAGATTACGCGCTCGCAAGCTTTTTCACTCAATTGTTCGTCTTTCTTCGCCGGCGCAGCCTACTCCCACCGGGAATTTCGGCATCCGGCCACGGCGAAATAGATTCCAAGGATGATATGGCAGATCAGCACCCAGGTGCAGAGTTGCATCTCCCCCAGTCGAGTGTGAGTGACCTGCTGCACGGCATTGTAAAAGCGCGTAGAGTCTGCAGATAACCCGACCACCCCCAATATGACGCAATAAACCAGCGGGTGACTGCGTTGAGTGCGGCAGGCATGGCGAGCACTGCGCCACTGAGCGGGAGCTGAAATCCGACGAGGTAAATCGAGACGAGCGACGCCTGCTCTGCGGTTCGCATCCAACTGGAGATCCCGAGGCAGACGGCAGTAACCGCGCCGTTCACGAGCGTGAGAAGAAGCAGCTGTGAGCTGAGCGCCCCGGGAAACCGGACGACCCAATTCACGAAGAGTCCCATCCAGACGGACTGCGCAATCACGAGTACCGAAAGAAAGGCCGCCTTCGCAAACACGTACGCCGTGGGGCTGAGTCCTCCGAATTTCTCTTTCTCAAAAACCAGCCGCTCCGAGGCGACCTCGCGCGCTCCGTTGTTGGCCCCCATGAGCGCCAGCAGGATCACCTGAAACATCACGAGTCCCGAGACAAGACTGCCGGTGCGCATCATCTCCCCGCGCTGAGCAAAATCGCTCTGCATCTGCTGGACGAAATTCGCGCCGGGAACTTCCGCCAGGCTTTTGAGCGCCGGGAGCCCATCAAGGGCAAAGATCACCACGAGGAAGGGAAAACCGAACAGTAGGGCGAGTTGCAGCAGGAACTGCCCGCGGTCGCGGAAGAACAGTTTCCAACGGCGGCTGAAAATAATCCCGAATTGCGTCACCGCAGACGGAGTGCGGACCAGTTCTTTTTCCGGCGCCGGCTTTTCCTCGGGAGTCGCAGCCGGTGCGCTGAGCCCAAACTGCTCGTAATAAGCCGTGCGATGTTTGCTCCAGGAGCGGTGCCATTCTTCCGCAGGGCGTTTGGCAAGGCGCGGGAAAAGATCCTCGTGCTTTTCGACACCGAAGTAGTGAAAGAGGAACTCCGGCGAGCCGTGATAGACGACATGTCCCTGATAGAGGACGATTACGCTATCGCAGAGAGAGAGATGCCGCAGGCTATGCGTAACGCTGAGCACCAGCCGATCGCCGCTGCGCGAAAGATCGTGGAGCAGATGCGCAATCTCATCCTCGGCTTTCGGATCGAGCCCACTGGTCACCTCGTCACAAAGGAGCAACCGTGGGGCGCTAACCATTTCCAGAGCAAGCGCCAGCCGGCGTTTCTGTCCCCCGGAGAGCACCTTCACGCGGCGATCGGCAATTTCCTCCAAGCCCACGTCTTTCAGGATCTGCTCGATCCGCGCCGTCGCTTCTTCTCCGCTCAATCCCGCTACACGCAGGCGTAATGCCTCTTCCACACTCTCCCAGACCGTGAGAAGATCGTAGGCGATGCTGAATTGCGGCACGTAACCGATTTCATGCGGATCGAGATCCCCCTCCTCCGCCAGATCCCGCCCTTCCCAGCGAATCCGCCCTTCGTTTGCTTCAGTCAGCCCCGCAATTACCTTCAGCAGCGTACTTTTGCCACATCCCGACGGACCCAGGATCGCGGCGAAGTGCCCACGGGTGGGAAGCGTCACATGCAGCTCATTCAGCAGCCTCGGAGCCTCAGGTCCGGCGCCAAGTTGGAGGGTGGTTTCTTGGAGTTCCAGCACGGCCGGGAAGATGCGTACCGCGCGAGGGAATGTCAGCTTTGAAGATACTGGTGGATCTCAATCTGTAAGAACTCGCCAAGCTCTGAGCTTTTTTCATCAAGCTCCGAGCTTCACCGATTGAGCTGCGAGCTTGGGTGTTCAAGCTGTGAGCTTTGGTCGCCAAGCTACCGGCTTCCCGCACCAAGCTCTGAGCTTTGCACATGCAGCTCAGGGCTCGGGTGATAAAGCCCAAAACTTCCTGCGGTAAGCTCCGGGCTTGAGCCCCCAAGCCCAGAGCTCTGTGAGCGAAGTTCCATAGCTTGATCGATGAAGCTCGGAGCTTGGCGCATCGAGCTCGAGGCTGGGTGAAATCTTACCGGTTAAGGACGGAGATTTGGGTAC
>CBINJX010000297.1:0-6411 GCA_966251085.1 uncultured Verrucomicrobiales bacterium | reverse complement strand
ACGTCTCAACGAGCTGATCGGTTCCGCCGATGGCGCCAAGTTCCGCAGCATCGCCCAGCGTCGCACCCTCGATATCCTGCTCGGTTATGCCAATGCGCAGCTCGACCTCCTCGCCGCGCGGTATCGCCTGGAGCGAATACCGGAGTCGCTCAACCTGATCGTGATCGATCGCGACATGGGCGACGAGCGACGCTCGGTGCATTCGCTGTCGGGCGGTGAATCGTTTCTCGTCTCACTGGCTCTCGCGCTCGCCCTCGCGTCGCTGACCTCCAACCGGCTCCGCATCGAGTCGCTCTTCATCGATGAAGGTTTCGGGAGTCTCGACCCGGAGACGCTGAATGTCGCCATGAGCGCTCTGATGCAGCTCGAAGCGCAGGGCCGGAAGGTGGGTGTGATTTCACACGTCGCGGAGATGGCCGATGCCATCCCGGTGCAGATCAAGGTGGTCAACGGCCGCTCCGGGGCTTCCCGGCTCGTGGTGCCGGGAGCGCCCGTGGATCTGTCCAATGCCTCCGTCGCGAGCATGTACGACAGTCAGCCGGACGGGCAGGGGAGTGCCGCCGTCGAAGCCGTGGCCACCCAGATCCTCGACATTCTCCGCCGGGAGTCCGCAGCGGGGCAGGCGAAGGTCTCGGTGCGCGCCCTGCGTCAGGAGATCGGTTGCACGGACAGCGACTTCAAGGCTGCACGTGAACCACTGGCCGGCCAGATCCGTACGGAAGGCAAGAGCTTGGTGCTCAGTGAAACGGCTTTGTGAGCCGGGCCTGCAGATCCGGCGTGATCTTGATCAGTGAAGGCTCAGCGCCGGCTCCCGCTGGCTCGCATGCGCATGCGAAGCGTTCGCCTTTCTACGCAGGTACGCCTTGGCGGAATCTGCCATTGTCACGAGGGCGGCGCCCATCATGATAGCGTCCTTGATCACCAGCCGGCCTCGGCCGCTAAGGTAAGGAAAACCGTGCTCCGCGTCACCCAAGTCGGGGACCCATGTCTCTGGGGTGGTGATGAGGAAAGAGAGTGTCACAAACGACATGACCACTACCAGTGCGCTTCCGATACATGCCAGTTCCGGACGCCAAGGATGCAGGCAGAGGAGTAAGCCGTACAGGACGATGACTGCTCCGAGCCCATAGGAAAAGAGATACGTACCGTTCTCATGATGCCACTGCCGGTTTTCAGGAACCAGCTTCCCCTCTGGGTTCATGTGCGCTTTGTATTCAGGCGCAGGATATTTGTAGAAGAAGCTCATCACCGGGCTATTGGCAACGAATGGCACAATGCCATCAGCCTCATACTTGAATGCCTTCAGACCTCCGATCCAAAGGAGAACTACGATCAATCCGACCCGCGCGACCGTCACTCCGAGGCGATCAGCCTGCGCCGCGAGTTTCAGGAACTTGGTAAATGCGCTCATCATCCGAACATCCCGCAAGCGCGAGGCTGGTGAAATGGACGAAAGGCGTGACTACATGGACAAATTGCGCCCGCCCCGGATGGCCGTTTCAAATTCCCGGAATGAGGTGGGTGAACAACCGGTGGCGCGCTTGAAGACGCGGCTGAAGTAAAGCTCATCTGAAAAGCCCATTTCCCACGCGATCTCTTTTACAGGCCGGCGTGTGTGAAGCAGTTGCCACTTGGCATGCTTGAGCAGCCGCTCACGGATCAGTTCAGTGAGTGTCTTGCCATGATGGGCTTTGACCAGTTTGCCCAACGCTTTGGGAGTGATGTGCAGGGCACTCGCGTAATCGGAGGGGCTATGCATCGTGCGGTATCGCTCCTCGATCAGTTGTGTCAGGCGATCCAGCACTGCTGGTCTGCTGTTCGCGGCGGTGCTGTAAATGTGTGATGGCTGCTGTTGCTGATCGAGCTTTACCCGGGTGGCTTTGATCAGGAGCACCTTCAAATACGAAACTATGGCTTCGGTTTGCGCCAGGCCTGAGGTGCGAAACTCCACTTCCATCTGGGCCAGCAGATTCTCGAAATCAGGTACGAGGTTGCAGTCCAACGGAACGAGCGCTTGGCCATAAACATCGTTGAACAGAACTCCATTGCAGCCCACCGCGTCGTGATGAGTCTCAATGCAGAAGAAGTTGGCGTGGAATTGAAGGACCAAACCGCGTAGCGGCGATTCCGGCCGGAGGAAGAAAATCTGATAAGGATTAAAGAAGAGCAGTGCCGGACCTGTGAACGGGGATTCCAGAACGTCTGTGTGAAATTGGCCTTTTCCTTCCCGGAGCCACAGGACGGTGAAGTAGTTGGAACGCTGAGGCTGCGAGATCTGCGGATCTTTTCCGAGATGCTCCATCTTGAACGCTGCATCGCCACGACGTGGATCAAATAAGCGCAAGGGAGCGTGGTCAGATGACGCGGTTCTGCGTTGGCGGTGAATGCCCAAGATTGATGAACTGGGGACAGCCGTTGTGGACGCTTCTGAGTTATGACATTGCCTGGAGAATCGCCTGCTGCACATCCTCCGCAGATTTGACCGGATAAGAAGACCCCAGCAGGACGGGGCGCTCGCCCTCGGGAACGATATCGCGGCCGTGCGAGCCTTTCACCAGTGTGGCGTCGAGCGGGATCACATCCAGTAATCCGCGCATTCCGAGCTTCTTTTTGAGGAGGAATTTCCCAATGCGCAGCTTCGGTGCGGAAATCGCGGGATCAATGAACAGCTCGCACGGATCGTATCCGGGCTTCCGGTGAATATCGATGGTACGCGCATAGTCGGGCGCGAGGTCATCGTTCTCCCAGAAGTAGTAGGTGAACCAGGCATCCGGGGCAGCGACAGCGATGAAATCACCGGCACGCTCGGTGCCTTTGCCGGGACCCCAGCTTTCAGCGGGAACGCGGACCTCCTCGATGCCGGGAGTCGTCTCGAGCAGTGTCCGCACTTCTCCGAGGATCGAGCGATCGTTCACATAAACATGCGCGACCTGATGATCCGCGACTGCGAACGCACGCGACTGCCCGCACTCCAGCGTCTCGCGGCCGAGTTCGTTTTTGAGCTGCAGCCATCCCTTGGCACGGAAGAGACGGTTGAGGTGGATGGGACGTGTGACTGGCGAGATGCCGTACTCGGAGAGAACGAGAACGCGGACTCCGCGGGACTCGTAGAATTTAATCAGATCAGTGGTGACACGATCGATCGCCGTGAGTTCGGCGGGAATTCCCGGATCATTCGGCCCAAGCTTCTGGAGCGAGTAATCGAGATGGGGGAGATAAACGAGGCTCAGCGTTGGTGAATGCTTTTCTTCCACCCAGCGAGCGGATGCGGCGATCCATTCCGATGATGCAATCCCTGAGGCCGGCCCCCAGAATGCAGGGAATGGGAACTCGCCGAGATCGGCCTTGATCTCCTCGCGCATCCCCATCGGCTGCGTGTGGATATCGAATACCTTCCGGCCATCCGCCGGATACAGCGGCCGGGGTGTAATCGAGAAATCCGCGCTGGAGTACATGTTGTACCACCAGAAGAGTTTTGCGCAGGTGAAGCCGGGGATCTTGCGGCGCAGGATCTCCCAGAGTTTCTCCCCATGCACGATGTGGTTGCTCTGCTTCCAGAACCGGACCTCGGCAGTTTCACGATCGTACCAGCCATTCGCTACGATACCGTGCTGGCTGGGAGATTTGCCGGTGACGTAAGACGACTGCGCCGTGCAGGTGACCGCCGGAAAGGCTGGCGGAAAAGTTTGCTGCCCATTCGCCTCCGCAAACCGTGTGAGCCCGGGCATGTGAGGCCCAAGTAGAGACGGGGAAAGACCGACAATATTGAGAACAGCAAGGCGCATAATGGGAAGGACGTGTGATCGGTTGCGATCACTGTAGCCCGAGCGCCGCTTTTGGGTAGAGCGATCAGTGCGAAGGCATTCCGCCCTGAGTCTGGCAAACTCTACGGAGCGTAGCCGCTCCAGAAGTGCTGCTTGGCGGGAGCCACTTCGTTGAGTTCGTCGATCGTTTCCTGAGAAAGTTTGGGAGTGGCTTTGGCGCCTCCGATCTCAATGGGATTGCCAAACCGGTCATTCGGGGTGTCCTGCCGGGCCAGAGGTAAGCTGGGCTTGAGCAGAGCGCGGATGCCTTGCCAGGGGACATCGGCCCCTGCCGGGATCTTGTGGCTGGCGACATAGGAGGATTTGGCATCCTCAATCGCTTTCATGTCGGCGAGGATCAGTACGGCCACCGTCCGTTTACGGGCTCGCATGAAGCTAGGTAGAGCAACCGCAGCGAGTACTCCGAGGATGGCAACGACAACCATCAACTCCACGAGGGAAAAGCCGAAGAGGCGGTATTTTCGAGATCTCATTCTGTAGGTCCAGGCGGTGGAAGAAGGTGGAACAAAAGGGGCCGGAGAGAAGCAGGAAACCGGCCATATGGAACGGGTATCAAAGTTTCGAGGCCCAAAGGAACGTCACGATTTCCACCATTTACTCTCTTCAAACGAAACACCCGCTTCCTCGAGAAGGAGCGGGTGTGAATTTTACGAAACGCAGAGGTGCGCTATCGCCCACGAAACCATTGATCTCCGATCCAGCAGGCCAGGCACGCCCATCGGTTCCAGTACCCGGCTCCCCGCAGGATCGAATCAGGACGGACGTGATGCCTGTCGGTATCCTGCGGCGTATGCATCGAAAACACGCCTGATCTCATCGCGCACCCGACGGAAGACAGCGAGTTGTTCTTCCTCGCTGCCGGTAGCATGTGCAGGGTCGTCAAAGCCCCAGTGGTAGCGGTTTACCTGGCCCGGGAACATGGGGCATGCCTGGTCCGCATTGCCGCAGACCGTCACCACCGTGTTTACCTGCTGATCGAGAAACTCGCTGAGGTGTTTGGAGTGGTGCCCCGAAATGTCGATCCCGATCTCCTGCATCACCTTGATCGCTAGTGGATGAACGTATCTCGCTGGTTTCGAGCCGGCACTCGCCACATCAAGAATGTCGCCTGCGGCCGCCCGCAAGATACCTTCGGCGAGATGAGACCGGCATGAATTGCCGGTGCAGAGGATGAGAATCAATGGTTTCGTCATGACCTTGGCGAATTAGCAGCAGCCTCCGCCGGAGCAGCAGCTATCCCCATTGTTCGCAGTAGCGGGAATGCAAACGTCCTTGGCCAGACAATCCGTCTTCTTCTCGGTGAGATGGAACGCGAGCACTCCGTCCGCCGCTTGCGCCGAGACAATCGGGAATTGGGAAAGGTTGCAGTCCTCGTACTCTACCTCGACATCGAGATCATCTTCGCCGAGGAGCGGTTGAGCTTTGTTCAAGATTGAGGCAAGCGTTCCAGGGAGAAGGCGATGATCGGTATCATCCGCTACCCAGGCCTGCAGGGTGCAGGCCGCCGTATGCCGGATGGTGCCGCCGCAATCGATGAATCGCCTGTCGGTGCGGCCTACCTCAGTGATGTGAGCGTGTGCCTCGATCCTGCCGCCATCTGCCAGGACAAAGCAGAGTTCGTGTTTTGGATGCTGCTCGAGGTGGCGTTTGAATTCGGATAATTTCATGTGGTTCGGAGTGAAGAGATGTCTGGAGACTGAGGAGGAAGAGGGAACGCCATCTGGCGACGAGTGCTGTTCTGAGGACAGGTGCAGCCCCTCCTGATTCACAAATCCGCTTACCGCTTCGGCTTTGCTGCCTTGCGAGGCGTTGCGGCGGACTTCGCTGGTCGCTCGGGGCAGCAGGATTCGGTTTGTTCCGCGCCAGCGGAAAGCTCCGCAAGCCATCCCACCTTTGGTCCAAGAGCCTGCAAACGATGCAGGTCTGCCTTAAAGACGGGATGCGTTTGCACGCAGTCCTGCAGGCACTTGAGATTTGCCTCCAGTTCTGCCGAGGGTTGCTGCGGCAGCGAGTAGATCATCCAGTTCTGGTGGCGCTGGGCGTGAACGATGCCCTTCTCCTTCATGTAGGCAAGGTGCTTTGAGATCTTCACCTGCGGTTCATCCAGTAACTCCTGAAGATGGCATACGCAAAGAGGTCCCCGCTGCAACAGGTTAACGATGCGGAGACGGGTTTCGTCGCAGAAGCACTGATAAATCTGGATCAAGTCCACAGCTTGACTATGCGATCGGTGGTATATACCGTCAACAGCATATAGCTCGAGCGAGTGTGGGAATGTCGCGTGAAGGCTCTGCAATTCCCGTCTGCTACGACCCGGTCATGACCAAACTCGTACTCCAAGGGGCTCTCGGGCCGAGATAGTCCCCTTTCCGCAACGTTTTCACTTACTCCGTCTATGAACGCACCCGCCACAAACGAATCTGTTGCGCGAAGGATGTCCTTCCTCGACCGCTACCTTACGGTCTGGATCTTCGCGGCGATGGCAATCGGCATCGCCATTGGCCACTTCCTCATTACCGATCCCGAGGCGTTTTTCGCCCCGATGACCGTCGGCACCACGAATCTTCCGATCGCGCTTGGTCTCATC
>CBINJX010000296.1:0-6415 GCA_966251085.1 uncultured Verrucomicrobiales bacterium | reverse complement strand
TCGGTCTCGAGTTCCAGACCACCCTGCGAATCTCCAGCGGGAGCCGCTTCAGGCTTTGATACGGCTGCGGATGATGCCGCTTTCTTTGGGGTCGGCTTTGTATTGCTGTTCTTCTTCTCCGCCGGTGCCGCAATGGCAACGGCTGCGAGGAGGAGAATGGTTGTGAACGAAAGCAGATGACGCATTTGATTACTTTGATTTCCCAAGTTCACGCGCACGCTCCGTAGCCGCGCGCACGGCTCCCATCAGGGCAGCGCGGGCTCCCCCTTTTTCAAGCGCCTCGACTCCGGCAATGGTCGTTCCGCCGGGACTTGTCACCATGTCGCGAAGCGCCGCGGGATGTTGTTTTGTCTGCAGCACCATCTCTGCGGAACCCGATACGGTCTGGGCAGCGAGTTGAAGGGCGAGGTCACGCGGCAGCCCCATCAGCACGCCACCATCAGCCAGTGCCTCGACCACTAGATAGGCAAAGGCAGGACCGCTTCCGCTGAGACCGGTGACGACATCGAGCAGTGATTCTTTGACACGGCAAATCGTTCCCACCGCTCCAAAGAGCTTCTCCGTCGCAGCAGCGTCCGCCTCAGTAGCCGTCTCACCGAGAGAATATGCTGCCGCGCCTTTATGGATCAGCGCGGGCGTGTTTGGCATGACGCGCACCACCCGCGTTCCTTGCGCCGAGGCCTCCTGCAGGGAAGCGATTGAAAGCCCCGCGACGATGGAGATCACCAACTTGCCTGATAGAGCCTCTCCAAGGTCCCGCAAGGCGCCGAGTGCATCGCCCGGCTTTACACAAAGCACCAGTACATCGCTCGCCTCACAGAGCGCGCGGTTCTCCAAAACGGCACGGATTCCCGCCTCTCGCGCCAGCGCTTCCGCCACGGAAGAGACTGCATCACTGACAAGGATCTGCTCGCGGTCGATAGCCCCGGACTGCACCGCTCCCTGGACGAGAGCGGACGCCATTTTACCGGAACCGAGAAAGCCAAATTTCATCGGGCCACCCATACCGATCCCGACGACGCGAGCAAACTCGTTTTGCGAGAGCCTCGCGTTCAGTTGGCTTCTGCCGTCACCGCGGGAACCAATCCGATCTGTGCAAACAACTCCTGCCCCTCTTTGCTGCGGAGAAAGTCCAGAACCTTCCGGACATCGCCCGTCGGTTTTCCACCGACAATCGCCACGATCGGACGTGACAGCGGATAACGCTGACTCTTCATCTCCTCGAGAGTCGGCTGCACGACTGCTCCATCCTCAGTCTTGATCGCCAGCGCAAAGACTCCTTTCCCATTTGCAAACCGCGGCGGTGCTACAGAGATCGAGCCCCGGTTGAACTCCACCGAGTCGCGCGTCTCCTCAGGGCTACGGACTTTTTCGAACTTCGACCCGAGCGCCGCCTTTCGGACGTCTCCGTAAAGCCAGGTGACAAACGGTTCCCACACACCGATCCCCTGCTCCGGATTATAGAACTTGAGCGGGCGATCTTCTCCTCCCAACTCCTTCCAATTGCTCACCCGCCCCTCGTAAACCTTGGTCATCTGATCTTTACTCAACGCGCGCACCCCGCTGCCCCACACGTCGTCAGGCACCACCAGAGCAAGCGCCTGGAACGCCAGTGTATCCTCAATGAAACGCTTGTCCGGTGCAACGGAGCGCTCCTGCGGAGTGATGTGCCGGATGGTGATAGCAATTTCCACTGCACCGCCAGCGACCGCTGCGATCCCCGCAGTGCTGCCTCCTTCGGTGTGCATCTTCACATCGATCCCCTGGTCCTGCAGTTTGCTCGCCGCCTCTGTGAGCGCCTTTTCTGCGACATTCGTGACATGCATCCGGACCGGCGCCGCCTCCAGATCGGCCGGAAGCAGCGTAGTAAATGAAGCAACAGCGGCCACGCACACGCGGGCGCCCCATGCAGGAAGGGAAAGGAAAGAAATACTCACGATGGCTATATAACCCTCGTTACGCAGTTCGTCCCGTTACGAGAATGAGATTTTCTGTGTCGTAGCGTCAGCCATCCTCCCTGCGGGTGCCCCGACTATCCTGGTCGGAGGCTGATTACTGCGGCAGCTATGAAGTCCGCAGAAAGAAAAAGGCGGCTTGTGAGTCTCCCGTGAAGTGCGCAGGACTCGGAGCAGGGATGCTCCGGTCACCCGCAGCCAGGATGGCTGACGCTACTGGTCCCCCTCAGATTCTTTCTGGCGGGCCTAACCATTACCACGCACCTTCCCCCTGTTCAGCCATGTTGCTCACGATCACGACCACTCATCAGCCCGCAACAGACCTCGGCTATCTTCTCGGGAAGAACCCGGCACGCGTGCAAAGCTTCGAACTCTCGTTTGGGAAAGCACATGTGTTTTATCCGGAGGCAACGTTAGAGCAATGCGCGGTGACTCTACTGCTCGATATCGATCCGGTTGGCCTGGTGCGTGGCAGGCAAGGACCTGCCGGTGAAGGCCGAGCACTCGAGCAATACGTGAACGATCGCCCATATGTGGCCTCCTCGTTCCTGAGTGTCGCCATCTCCTCGATCTTCGGTTCCGCTCTCGGAGGCCGGTGCAAGGAGCGGCCGGAACTCGCGCAAACAGCCATCCCGCTCCGCGCACGTGTCGCAGCAGTCCCGTGTCATGGTGGGGAAACCTTCCTTCGGAAGCTTTTTGAGCCGCTCGGATATACCGTCACCGCGACCGGCGTTCCCTTGGACGAACGGTTCCCCGAGTGGGGCGACAGCCGGTATTTCGACCTGGTGCTGGAAGGCACCAAGACTCTCCAGCAGCTTCTGGCGCACCTATACGTTCTCATCCCGGTCCTCGATAACGACAAACACTACTGGGTGGGAGATGACGAGGTGGAGAAACTGCTCCGTCACGGCGGCGACTGGCTCACGACTCACCCGGACCGTGAGCAGATCACCACCCGCTATCTCAAGTATCGCCGGAGCCTGGTTGATGCCGCGCTCACGCGCCTGATGTCCAGTGAACTGCCGGATCCGGATGCTCTCGCTACTGAGCAGGCACAGGAGGAGGAATCCGTCGAGCGTCCCCTGCGGCTCAACGAGCAGCGTCTCGGGGCTGTGGCAGCAGCTTTACGTTCGGCAGGCGCCCGTCGAGTGCTCGATCTCGGCTGCGGTCCCGGACAGCTGATTCGCCGGTTGCTCGAGGATCGCAGTTTCGAAAAGATCGTCGGAGCAGATGTCTCCCATCGCGCCCTGGAGATCGTCCGCGACAGGCTGGATCGAATGCCCGCGATGCAGCGTGACCGGGTGGAACTGCTCCACTCCTCCCTGACCTATCGCGACCGCCGTCTCGCTGGCTTCGATGCCGCAGCAATCGTCGAAGTCATTGAGCATCTCGATCCGCACCGGCTTACCGCATTTGAACGGACAGTCTTCGAGTTTGCACAACCGGGAACGGTCGTCCTCACTACTCCCAATGCGGAGTACAACGTGAAATGGGAAACCCTCCCGGCAGGGAATTTCCGCCATAAAGATCACCGCTTCGAATGGACGCGCTCGCAGTTCGAGTCGTGGGCGCAGACAACGGCGGAGAGGTTCGGGTATTCGGTCCGGTTCAGCCCGGTAGGACCGGAAGACACTGAAGTCGGCGCACCGACTCAGATGGCGATCTTCACCCGGAGCTAGACTGTGGAGCTGGTGGTGTTCATCGGGCTCCAGGCGACCGGGAAGTCGTCTTTCTACAAGGAGCGCTTCTACCGCACCCACGTGCGTATCAATCTCGACATGTTACGGACACGGAACCGTGAGAGGATCTTGTGTGAGGCGTGCATTCAAGCACTTCAGCCGTTTGTGGTGGATAATACGAACGTCACCAAAGCCGAGCGGGCTAGCTACATTCTGCCCGCGAAGGCCGCGCGGTTTCGGGTGGCGGGATATTTCTTCCGCTCACGCGTTGCGGAGGCAATTGTTCGCAATGCAGGCCGGCCCGAAGAGGAACGCGTGCCGGACAAGGCGATTCATGGAACCAGCGGACGCATGGAACTGCCGAGCCTGGCGGAAGGGTTTGATGCGCTTTATTTCGTGCAACTCGATGGACGTGGGCAGTTCCTGGTGGAGCCGTGGAGGGAGGATTCTCCGGGGGATAGTTCTGCCACTGCAAGCCCGTATCCCTGAGCCCTCGCCCCGACAATCCCCTTGCTGTCGTAAATATTGTATTCCGGCATACCCCCAGAGCACTGCCCCTTTCGCATGAACATCACCATTCCTGAGCTGTCGCTCGTTGTCCTCATCGGCCCGTCAGGCGCGGGCAAATCGAGCTTTGCCCGGAGACATTTCAAACCGACGGAAATTCTCTCCTCGGACTTCTGTCGCGGGCTGGTTTCAGACGACGAGAACGATCAGGCGGCAACGAAGGACGCGTTTGATGTTCTGCATCTGATCGCCCGCAAGCGCCTTGCGGCAGGTCGTCTGACTGTCGTTGATGCGACCAACGTACAGCCGGAATCGCGGAAACCATTCGTCGCACTTGCCCGGGAGTTTCACTGTCTGCCCGTCGCTATCGTCTTCGATCTTCCGGAGCGCATCTGCCATGAGCGGAACAAGACCCGGCAGGACCGCGACTTTGGCCCGCATGTCATTCGCCAGCAGGCGCAGCAACTGCGCCGGTCCGCACGCTATCTCGGCAAGGAAGGCTTTCGGCATGTCTTCAACCTCTCCTCCGAGGAGACCGTCAATGTAGCCACGGTCACCCGTGAGCCGCTTTGGAATAACCGCAAGGGTGACCACGGCCCGTTCGATATCATTGGGGACATCCATGGCTGCCACGAGGAGTTGACCGAACTCCTGCTCGCACTCGGTTACAAAGCCCTGAACGAAAGCGGCACCGATTGGACACACCCCGAGGGACGTAAACCAATTTTCCTCGGCGATCTCGTGGACCGTGGTCCCGCCTCCCCGGCTGTCTGCCGCACCGTGATGAACATGCGCCGGGACGAACGCGCACTTTGCGTGCCGGGAAATCATGACATGAAACTCCTGCGAAAACTTCGCGGGAAAGACGTGCAGATCAAACACGGCCTTGCCGAGACGCTCGCCCAGCTCGAACAGGAGCCGGCGGAGTTCCAGCAGGAACTCGTTTCCTTCATCGACGACCTCGTCAGCCACTATGTCCTGGATGGAGGCAAGCTGGTCGTAGCCCATGCAGGCATGAAGGAATCGATGCAGGGACGCGGGTCCGGAGCGGTCCGCGAGTTTGCTCTCTACGGCGAGACGACCGGTGAGACCGACGAGTTCGGTCTGCCGGTGCGGTATAACTGGGCAGCGGAATATCGGGGCCGGGCAACCGTGGTGTACGGCCACACTCCCGTGCCGGAACCGCAGTGGCTGAACCGAACGCTCAATATCGATACCGGCTGTGTCTTCGGCGGGAAGCTGACCGCGTTGCGGTATCCCGAGATGGAACTCGTCTCGGTTCCCGCAAAGCAGATCCATGCGATTCCCGCCCGTCCGTTCCTCGTCGAGGAGACATCTCCTTCCGCGCGGTCGGCTCAACAGGAGCAGGACGATGTGCTCGATATGGAGGACGTGCTCGGGAAACGCATCATTGGCACGCGTCTTCAGCACAACATCACCCTCCGCGAGGAGAACGGGATTGCCGCACTGGAAGCGATGAGCCGGTTCGCCGCGAATCCGAAATGGCTCATCTATCTGCCGCCGACGATGTCGCCCGTGGAGACCTCGCGCCTCGACGGTTTGCTGGAACATCCTGCGGAAGCGTTTGCCTATTTCCGGCATGAAGGTGTGCCGAGGGTGATCTGCGAGGAGAAACACATGGGTTCCCGCGCGGTGGTAATCGTGTGCAGGGATGAAGAGGTGGCGCGACGCCGGTTCGGCATCGAGAACGATGGCACGGGGATTTGTTACACCCGTACCGGCCGGCGCTTCTTTGATGACCGGGTTCTGGAAGAACAGCTGCTAGCGAGTGTGCGAACCGGCATGGATGCCGCAGGGCTCTGGGAGGAGCTGAACACCGACTGGATCTGCCTCGATTGCGAACTAATGCCTTGGTCGGCAAAGGCGCAGGAGCTATTGCGGCAACAATATGCAGCCGTGGGTGCAGCTTCGCGGCTGGCACTTTCCTCGGTCATGCCGGTCCTCGATCAGGTCCAGAATCCGGAAATCGCTGAGCTGCGCGATCGCTACCGCGAGCGGGAGAAGATGGCCGCGCAATACGTCGATGCGTATCGCCAATACTGCTGGCCCGTTCACTCGCTGAGCGACATCCGGCTCGCGCCCTTCCATCTCCTCGCCAGCGAAGGCGGAGCGCATTTCGCGCAGAATCACGAATGGCACATGAGCATGCTGACCCGGCTCTGCGAAGCGGGAGGCAGCCCGCTTTTCGCCACACCATATCGGGTCATCGATGTCACGGATGCCGCGAGCGAGGCAGGCGGAACCGCCTGGTGG
>CBINJX010000295.1:0-6437 GCA_966251085.1 uncultured Verrucomicrobiales bacterium | reverse complement strand
TAACAAGCAGGAGCGAATAGGTGAAAAGATGTCGCAGCAGCATCAGTTTGCAAAGGCGGTTAGATCTTATGGTAGCCCCTTCCAGCGCCGGACACCCCATTCGGCCACGAGGCAGCCGAGGGCGAAGATGAACATCACGGGGGTGTGCCAAAGTGGGCGGCTCCAGGTTTCGGTGATGGGCGCGAGCTTGGCGGGAAGCTCGTTGACGAAAGAGCCGAGCTCGTCGGGCGTCAGGACTTTGCCTCCGGTCTGGGCGGCAAGTTGATCCATGAGCGTGCGGTCAGGAGCGAGCGAACGGAACTCCTCCGCTGCTCGGTTGGTGCTCCAGCCGGTCTGCGCCTTTCCGGTTTCGGCTCCGGTTTCATCCACGATAGTGGCCTCGACCCGATAACCGCCATCTGTGCGTGGGACAAACGTCGTCTCGTACATGCCGGCGGCATCCGTGGAGGGATCTGCGGTGAGGATTACAGGTACGGCATTCGGATCAGATGCGGTGGCCTGTGAAACCGTGAGGGTCACTGTGGCGTTGTCCACCGCTTGGAATTTCTTATCGCGCGCCTCCACTCGAATGCGGATCTCGGGGCCGTTGGGTTGCGGCTCCGTGTGGACCTGCAACGGCGCGGGAACATCGGCGACCAGCCAGCGGATGATCTGCCGCCAGTTCTTTTCGTGATCCAATCGCAGCGCGTCATCGCCGAGTCCGCCCTTCCAGAGATCGCCGATGAGCAATGCCGCTGTCCGGCCGCGGCCGAAGCGTTGGGTTACGAGTGCCGGTACTTCCTTGCCGCCGTCTCTCACGGTCGCAACGACACTGGCTGCAGGCTTCTTCGCTCCAACTGTGTTGAGCACTTCGAAGGTCGGCAGGTTATCCAGGCGCTTGCGTTCCTCAGCCTCGCTGGTGCGCAGACGCGCCCACGGCTGGAGCCAGCCATCGCGGGACAGATTCCACTGGAGTTCACCTTCGCTTTCACGGACCCCAGCCCTGCGGTCGAGGTAAACCGGGAGCATGTCGCCGATGGCGGTGCGTGCATAGTTTCCGTCGGCGAATGTTTCAGCGCCACCGAGCATCATGAGGCTGCCTCCCCGCTCGGAGACAAACCGCTGGAGCAGGCTCATCTGGTCGGCGGTGAAAAACTCCGCTTCGAGATCATCGATGATCACCGCGCGATAGCGGAATAGATCCTCGGCAGTCTTTGGAAAGCCCCCGCGCAGCTCGTACTCGTCTTCCGTGTTCAACCGCATCAGCACCGGTTGATCGTACCTCGCGATCTCCTCGGGGGATTGGTTCCCGAAGCCCCGGAAGAGCGGATTACTCGATTCACCCGCGCGGCCGCGGAACTCGAACTTCGGTTCGCGCTTGGCGATTCGAACGAGACCGACCAGCTCCGTCTGGGCATCGCCCTGCACGGCACGATGGAGAAACTTGTATTCCCAATTCGGACGCCCGCTCACGTAGAGCACCCGCTGTTTGCTGCTGTCGCGGTCCACCGTGACGGATGCCGTGTTGTTCGCCAGTGTCGCCTCGGCTTTGTTGTCGTCCTTCGGTGTGACACGCACCTGATAGAAAAGCACGCCGGTCCGCGTCGGACGGATCAGGAAACGGAAGGTAAGCTTCTCTCCTTCCTGTGTGACCTTTAGCGCCTTCTCCTCCACGGGCTTTTCTTCCCCGGTGAGTTGCAGTGCGGCGGTGATTTCGCGTCCGGCAAAACCATGCGCGAGCACGTCAGCCTGAATCGTCACCGGCGCATCCTCAAACGGTGTTTGGGTGGAGCTGATTTTTGTGACCGCCAGATCTTTCTCCGGTGCATCCTGTCCGATCAGGACGGGATAGATGGGCGGCAATCCTTCGCTCACGGCGGCGGCATCCGAGAGGTCGGAAGCGACACCATCAGTCAGCAACAGCACTCCTGCAAAGGGCTGTCCGCGAAACCGGTCGCGCAGGGTCTGAAGCGACTGCCCGAGTGTGGACGCGCTGTCTTTGAACTGCAGTTCCCCGAAGTCGGTGGTGGTTTGCAGCCGCGTTCCCATCAGGTAATTGCGGGTATCGAAGTTCTCCGCGAGCTTGCTCCGCCAGAGTGCTTTCTCACCGTGAAGTAATCCACGGAGCGTTTCGCTGCGGGCCTGGCTTTCACTTCGGCCCTGGAGCTGCATGCTGGTGCTGTCATCCGCGATAACCGCAAACACATTGGCTCCCGGTTTGATCCGCTGACCGCTCCAGGTCGGTTCGATCAGGCAGAGCGCCAGTGCGACTACGGCCAGGATCTTGAGCGTCGCACATGTCGCGCGGAAGCGATGAGGCGCTCCGGAGCGCGCATAGCCCCATGCGATCAGCACGAGGGCGGCGGCGGTTGCGCCAATGGCGGGCCAGAGCCAATCCTGGCCGGTAAATGTAAGGGCGGAGAGAGAAATACGAATCACGGTTTAGCGGCTACGGCCAAGTTCCTCATAATACCGGCGGACGTGTTCCACAAATTGCGCCGGGACCGGATCGCGGTCGATCGGGACCAGCGACTCCCGGGACTCGCGCCGGGCGAGTTCCTCGGTGACACGATTGCGAAGCTCGGCGAGCGGCTCTTTGATCTGCGATTGAACGACATCCCATTTCGGCTCGACGCTATGGCGCTTGTGCTCCACGCGCATACCGCGGGCGACCTCGCGCACACGGGCGACATCTGCCCGGAGCTTCGGATCATCGAGCATCTCCTCCACATTCCGGAGCCGGTCGGACCATTGCACAAAACCTTCGCCCACGATCGGTCCCTCGGAGAATTCCGCGCCGCCACCACGATCATCCCCGCCGCCGGAAGCACCGTCACGGATTCCACCGCGCTCGCGAGGTCCGCTGGCAGCGAGTTCGCGGAGGCGGGCACCGGGTTGGCCGGAAGGATCACCCTCATTCGGCTCAGAGGCAGATCCTTCGGAACCGCCACCGCCGGAATTGCTGGCAGTCTGCGAGCCCTGTTGTCCACGGCCCTGTTGCTGGCCAGCTTGTTGCCCCTCCTGTTGTCCGCCCCCTTGTTGCTCCCCGGATTGTTCACCGCCCGGCTGTTGTCCACCGGGTTGCTGGCCTCCTTGGTTGCCCCTCTGCTGCTGCGACTGCGAACGGGCATCGGCCATCCGTTGAGAATCGCCACCGCCCTGTTGGCCCTCTTGCTGGCCTTCGCCGGGTTGCTGACCTTCCTGGCCCTGCTGACCTTCCTGGCCCTGCTGGCCCTGCTGGCTGCGTTGCCCTTGTTGGCCACGCTGTCCAGCCTGGGCCATCCGCTGACCGTCCTCGGAACGCTCCTCAGGCTGCTCACCTTCGCCACGGCCCTGTCCCCGTTGTTGATTCTGAGCAGTCCGCTCACCCTGCTGGGATTCGCCTTCACCCTCACCGGGCTGACGTCCCTGCTGTCCGTCTCTCGGCTGCTGTCCCTGGGCACCATTCTGCCCATTCCGGTTCTGGGCTGTCTGACCGCGCTGCTGCTGCTGGGAGCCGTCCTGCGCTCCCTGGCTGCCGGGCTGACCGTCGCGGTTTTCACTTTGTTGCCCCTCCCGCTGCCCCTGTCCGGGCTGCTGATTCTGTTGATCGCCGGGTTGCTGAGCGCCACGCTGTCCCGCCCTCTGCGGATCTGCCTGTGCAAGCTCACGCTCCACCTGGCGGGTCAGGGCATCGAGTTCGGCCTGAGCCAGGCGCAGCGCTTCCGCTTCATTTCCGAGCACACTTTCCGCCGCGCGCTCCACGCCGCTCTTCAGCTCTTCGATTTCCTGCCGGGCTTTCTCTTCAAACTGCTGCGCCTGTGAATTGAACCCGTGCCGCGCCAGCTGACCGGCGCGGTCGAGGGTCTCCTGCGTTCCCGCCTGTGCGGTCTTGCGCAGGGTGTCGTAAAGCTCCCGGGCGAGCAGCGGCTCCGCGGCTTCGGCCTGTTCAGAGAGCTGCTGCATGCGGTCCTGGATTCCCTTCAGCTGCTCCTGCTGCTGTTGAAATTGCTGCGCCATCTGCTCGCGCGGACTGCCTCCATCGAGCGAGCGGCGTGTCGGCGTTTCTGTCGGGGCAGCCGCCTCTTCTAGCTGCTCCGCGATCTTCTCCTGATTCTCGGCAAGCTCACGGGCATTGGCGCGCAGGTCACGCAGTTCGTCACGGAACTGGCCCGAGGTCTTCTTTCGAAACTCATCACGCATCTCCTGCAGCTCCCGCTGCGCACGGGAGCCGCTTGCCAGCGCACCGGAGGCATCCTGCCGCTCCATCGCTTCCGCCGCCTGCTGAGCTTCATTGCGGGTCTGCTCCATCTGCCTGCGCTCTTGGGCAAACTGCGAGGCGTTCTCGCTGGACTCCATCTTCTGCTGGGTCTCGTCCATATCAGCGAGAAGCTGCTGCTCTTCCTCCCGGAGGCGCTTGAGCTGACGTTTGATCTCCTCCTGCTGCTCTTCGGTCTTCGCTTCCTGCAGCGCCGTCTGGAGTTCCTTCAGGCGCTCGTTGATATCCTGTTGCCGCTGCGCGAGTTCCTTGAGGCGGTTGAGAATCGCGAGCTGCTCCTGCTGCTGCTGGTTCTGCTGAGGTGCAGCCTCGCGTTTCGTCTCATAACGCTGGCGCTCTTCCTGGAGATCCAGCTGATCGAGCTGCTCCTGCCGGCCGCCGCTCTGTTGACCACTGCTTTGGCTGGAGCGCTGACGGCTGACGCTGAACTCATGCGCCGCCAGTTTCTGCATCGCATTGTACGCCGCCCGCTCGGCCTTGATCGCCTCGGGCAACGGTTCGGCGGATTCCGTCGCCTTTTCGAGATGCTCGACGGCTGATTTCACATGACGAATGATATTTTCCGCCAGCGCCTGAGACTTCGGCTGCTCCGCCGCTTCGCGAAGCTTTTCAGCCTCCTTCAGGACCTCCTTTTGCGAATCACGGATCACGGGCAGATCCTTGCGGTATTTCTCCGACAACTCCTCGCCCGGATGCGCGTCCTCGCTGCGGCGAAGATTCCATGAAGCGGAAATAACCTGTTTCTGAGTCTCCGCGAGTTTTGCCGCTTCACCGCCCGCGCCACCGGCTCCGCCCTGCTGCTGTTGCTGCTGCTGATCCCCACCGCTGCCATCCCCGGCGCGGAAGATCTCTTCAAACGGACGAACCTCGCCAAAGTACATGTCGCTCTCTGTGCGACGCGGTTTGCCATCGGGACCGATGTCCTCCGCCCACGCATACCAGTTCACCACCTCGTCGGGCTTCACCCCGAGTTCCTCCAGTTTCAGGAGATGCGAACCCTGCACCTTCTGGTCTGCCGGAATATCGCGTCCGAACACGAGATCCTTCGTCTCTCCCTCAGCCACGGAATAGCTGAGCCCATAAGAGATAATCCCAAAGTCATCCCACGCATCCTCGATAAATGCGACCTCCTGCAGCGGGGAAACCCGCAGATCTCCCTTGGGGGAGGCGAGCTTGATCTCGGGACGCCGGTTCGGCAGCGCTTCCAGGATGAATTGCGCGGGGACTTTGCTCGCGCGTCCGTCGGCATCCTTCAGCTCCAGCGTGTAGGTATCGCTCTTCTTCAGGTCGAAGTCGCTCAACTGAGCGAGAGGTTTGGCCGGATCGATCTTCAGCGGCACCACCTCGCCGTTCTTACCAACGAGTTGCGCGCTCTTCACCGGCTTGTTCAGCGCGATTGAAAGATTGAGCTTCGAGCCCTCCACCGCGCTCACACGGCGCGTATCGGCGATTTGTTTCTCCTGCAGCTTCGTGTATTCCGGATACCGAACGTGCGCATCGGCCCGCTCCATGCGCGGATGCTCAAAGACCCGCACCGTGAACGGCCGAGTGCTGCGTCCGGAATGCTCCACCTTGTAAGTCAGATCCGCATCGACTTCCGGCAGACCACCACCAAAAACCGGGTCCTCCAGATTGCGCGTGAGTGCGATCCGCTGCTCAGGGCCATTGGTCGGCTGCACCACCAACGTTGCGCTCCCAGGGACATCCCCGGTGAAAGTCGCCAGCACCACAAACCCGCTGCCACGCTCCAGTTCCGTATCGCCCGGGTTCACCGTGACATCATCGGCAAACATCCCCCGGGCCGGCTTTTCCTTGCGCAAGGCTCCGAGCGCACCGCCCTCGAGCTTTACCAATACCGCCACAAGGCCTGCCAACAGCAGGAACTGCAGGGCAGCCGCGCCCCAGAGTTTCCGCTTCGGCACGGCGTTGAGCCACGGCCGCTGCTGGCTTTCCGAGATCGCCTGCTGCACGACGCGTTGCTGCAGGAAATGAAGCTCGCCTGTCTTCGGATCCGGACGCTGCTCGACGGCGGTCACCAGCAGAGCGTGAAGTTCCGGATGCCCCTGCTCGACAGTCCGCGCCACGGATTGCCAATCCGGCTCCCAAGCCTCCGCTCGTTTCCGGAGAATCCAATACGTCACACCGGCAGCGATCGCCAGCAGGGGAGGAATCAAAAGGCCAGTTCCACCGCTCAACCAGA
>CBINJX010000294.1:0-6444 GCA_966251085.1 uncultured Verrucomicrobiales bacterium | reverse complement strand
AGAAACTTACAAAACACGAGCGCCACTTGCACTCTGGGTTTGTGAAATTTCCGGGTTAGGTGGCCAAGTAATTTACCAGCAGCCTGACGCTTGGCTTGAATCTGAAAGCGGTTCGGTAGAAGTCCGAGGTGAAAGCGACTTCACGATCTTCCTTTCGAGTTTCACCAGCCGTATCCGTGACCGATTTACTCTTGCTCATGAACTTGGGCATTATGTGCTGCATTCCCGATTAGGTAAAATTGCACCACTCCGGATTGCACGACACGGGTCCAATCGTTTGGAGTGGGAAGCAAACTGGTTTGCCGCAAGCTTTCTGATGCCGAGTGCCGCTGTTCGCAGTGTTTGGCGTGAGACTCAGGATGTTCTTGTGATCGCGTCACGATTTGACGTTTCAGTAGAGGCAACTCAAGTGAGGTTGAAGTGTCTTGGCTGCTTCTGATCTTGAGCCCAAGTTGCTGCTCTTCCTCAGCGTGGATGTCTATGACTCCACTGCACTGAAAGCGCGTGCGCAGCAAGCGAAGAGAACTCAGACTTGGCTGCCATCGTTCCGTACCTTTTACAGGCGATTTCCGGAGTACCTCGCTCGTGAATGCGCAAAGAATGGGGTGCAGCCGCCGAATCTTTGGAAGTGCTTGGGGGACGAATTGATTTTTTTCGTCAAATTGACCCGTGCCGACGACGCCCTGAACCACGTGAGATCTCTCCGTGGAGCGGCGATTGCATACAATTCTCTACCGGCCGAAAAGGGATATCCCATCCAAGTTAAGTGCGCGGCTTGGCTCGCCGGATTCCCTGTCGGTAATGCTGAAATCGAAGTTGCCGACTTCGCTGAGAAAACACCGAATAGGCTCGATTTTATCGGACCGCAAATGGATCTGGGATTCCGTCTTGCGCGCCTCGCAAGTCTCCGTCGTTTTGTCGTTTCAGTGGATCTGGTTCTGCTTCTTCTGGACGAAATACACGAGCTGAAATTGTACTTCGATGGCTTGGAGGTTCTTAAAGGCGCGTTGAATAACGCTCCATATCCAATCACATGGATCGACATGCTTGATCGGCCGCGATCGGGTGTGGAGGAATTGCGAGGCTCACCGCCAGATCCATACGTACTTAAGACCTTCTGTAAAGATTTCATAAAGAGCACGGATGGGGCGTTGATGATGCCCTTTATCGATGGCGATGCTCGCTTTTCGGAACGCCCATTAGACTGGGAATCGCGCCTTGCGGATACACGAGCGCTCCTCCGCGAAGAAGATGAGGACGTCTCCGTTGAGGGCATGGAACCCCAATTAGAGGGTGCTCAAAGCGCCTCTGATTCTTCTCCCTCCGCCTTATTGAACGAGGCAACTGAGCAATTTGAGAATCTGGGACCAATCTAGCGAAGCGGAAGTTTTAACCTCACGTTTGCCATGCAGTTGCTTCTCATTCGCCCCACGCTTTAGAGGGCCTGTGCCGTTGCCGAGATTAGTGTCCCAGGGGAGATCCAGCGGTAAAAATAAGAGGAACAATGCTGCAGCTGGAGGGGGAACTGCATCAGTGAGGCGCAGAAGCAGGATGCAGCAGGGATGAGACAGTAAAGTGGCCAAGAATGCTCTTGCACCATTGTGAAGCTTTCGCAAGCACCTCTCTTCAAGAGTATCGGAGAGAGAGCCGTCAGACGGATTCGAACCGACGACCTACTGATTACAAATCAACCGTCTTGAATTTGGCTCTGCAACCAGTCCTGACGCGGTTCAATTTCACGATGCTCGAACACCACTGACGAGAATGACATGTTGTAGGCAATGTTGTAAGCAAGGCTCTACAAGAAGCGTAAGTCCCTCATAATCAGCATGGCGGATGGGGAGGGATTCGAACCCTCGGTACCCTTTTGGGGTACACACGCTTTCCAGGCGAGCCCGTTAGACCACTCCGGCACCCATCCGTTTTCTGCTTCGCATGGCAATTGCCGTGCGTGAGGGGCAAACAGTGCCTCAGTTTTTGGTTTGTGCAAGTCAGAAAGGAAGTTGCGAGCTGAGAGTTTTGAACTGAGAGCCGGGAAATGGCGGATCGAGGCGGCTTCGGAGGGAGAGGAGTTGGCCCGCCGAGGGGATCTGAGGCAGCACGTCTCTCGTTCACGCATTATGATAGATCGGCACCGAAGCCTCGGAACCGAGACGCCTCTACACAGCGGGGGCATTTTCGCCACCCGGTATCGTAGTGTGCAAATCGTCTCACTCATCATGCGCCCCGGGGCCGCCTGAAGGCGGAACTCCGTACGGTGTGCGACAGAGCGCTCCCGCTACTGCGCCAGCTCACCTCTCACCTCTCACCTCTCACCTCTCACCTCCCGCCTACCACTCCACCGCTACGCTTTTCCTCTGCTGGAACCGGTCGGTGTAGAAGAGCTTTTTGTGATCGCGGCCGTACTCGTGAACCAGCTTCGTGCATTTGACGTCGAAGCAGCAGTACTCGGCGATCTGGAGGAGTTTGCCTTCGCGCCACCAACGGATGGCATCGAGGCCGTCACCGGTTTTGCCGACGCCGAGCGTGGCGGTGGCGACGGCGTCGAGTCCGAGACGGTGTCCGAGCTTGGCCTCGATATCGACCATGAGGTCGAGGGTGCAGCATTGGTGCGGCAGATCGAGGATGGTGTAGCCCATGAGCACTTCGTAGTCGAAGTTGATGACGTTGAATCCGACGACGAGGTCGGCGCGGCAGAGCTGATCGACGAGCTGCTGGACGTTTTTCTCGGTGTAGATGCGGTATTCGCCGAGTTTGGTGGAATAGGTGACGCCGATGGACATGCCCATATCGCGCTTGCGATCCCAGCCGCCGGCGTCGTTGGCGGTGCGTTGGGTTTCAAGATCGAAGTAGACGATGTCGCGGGACATGGCGGCGAGGGTTTAGCGCGCTGGGGGGAGGACGTCCAGAGGGGAGGTTGGGGGAGGTTTGAAGTGTGAAGTGTGAAGTATGAAGTTTGAAGTGGGGCTGGCGCAGGAGCGATGCGCCAGATGGGAAGAGGCGGGAGCGGGAAGGATTCTGGACGTTACCACCGCCCGATGTTCAGAGATCTGGGCTTGGCCCCACTTAAAACTTCAAACTTCCCACTTCACACTTTGCCCCCACCCATCCAACCCGGCTTGGGAAACGAATGCGAACGGCGCGGGCGTTCTGCCGTGCCGAAGAGTTCGACTCGCATTGCTTTGTTTCTTATCCAATTCGCAGCCATGTCCGACGTCATCCCCAACTACGATTCCGCTCTCACTGCCAGCACTGCCTCAGCTTTCGAGCTGTCGAATGAGCCGATCCCTTCGGACCCGGCGGCGAATCCTTTCCGTCTCGTGGTAGACCCGGTGATGCGGGTGCGCTTGCGGAAGGCGCTTTTTGATCTGATCGAGAGCCATGACCAGGAGTTGGCGCGGTATGTGGCGGATGGATCGCTGGCGCTGGATTCGTATAAGGAATACATCGAGCTTTTCGCGCGGTCGCTGCGAGAAACGATGAGTACGAAGGAGGGTGTGGCTTATCTGCTGGAGTCGTGCGGGTTTGAGATCAACAAGGACGATATCAACATTTATCCCGAAACACGTTGGCGGGTGACGCGGTGAGGCGTTAGAACGCGTTAAATCACCTTCTTGCCATGCTCATCAGCGAACGCATCCAAGCCGCTCTCAACGATCAAGTCGGGTATGAATTCAGCGCGATGCTGCAGTATGTGGCAATCGCAGCGCATTTCGACCGGGAAACGTTGCCGATGCTGTCGGCACATTTTTACAAGCAGGCCGAGGAGGAGAAGGAGCATGCGCACAAGTTCATCAAATTCATCCTCGATGCCGGCGGTCGTCCGCAGATCCCGGCACTCCCGGCTCCCCAAGCGACGTTCAAGTTCGCGGAAGACGCGGTGAAGCTTTCGCTGGAGCAGGAGATCAAGGTGACCAAGCAGATCAATCAGCTGGTGAAGCTGGCGAAGGAGGAGAGCGATTACACGACAGATACGTTCCTGAACTGGTTTGTGCAGGAGCAGCTGGAGGAGGTTTCCTCCATGCAGGATCTGCTCTCGATCGTGCAGCGCGCGGGTGAGGGAAATCTGCTGCGCGTAGAGGAGTATCTCGCACGCAAGGGTGGCGGCGGGGGCGGATTTGGCGGGGCAGATGCCGGCGAGGATTAAACTGCCGATTTTCTGAGAGGCCATCGATCCGCCCTCCCGCGGCTCTCAACTCTCAACCTTAAACTCTCAACTTCTTCTCAATGAGCGAAAGCTACTTCGAACTCTCCCGCGATGTGGAGGCGATCCAGATCCCCAGCGGGAACCTGGTAAACCTGCCGCAGGGCACGCCGGTGGTGATCACCCAGGCGCTGGGCGGGACTTACACGGTGTATGTGACCGGTCAGGCCGGGCTTTTCCGGATCAAGGGTCAGGATGCCGATGCACTCGGCAAGGAGGTGACGGAGCATAAGGTGGCCGAGGGGCCGTTTGAGGAGGAACAGGTGTGGGCGCAGCTCCGGAATTGTTATGATCCGGAGATCCCCGTGAACATCGTGGACCTGGGCCTGATCTACGGGATGAATGTAACGGACGATCCGAGCGGCACCGGGAAGCGGGTGAGCGTGCAGATGACTTTGACAGCACCGGGTTGCGGCATGGGGCCGACCTTGGCAGCTGAAGCTGAGCAGCGGATCATGACGCTGCCAGGTGTGGCGAGCGCAAACGTGGAGCTGGTATGGGATCCGCCATGGTCGCCGGAGCGGATCTCGCCGGAGGGGAAGGCGAAGTTGGGGATGGAGTGAGGGGGAGTACTCAGTACTCAGAAGTCAGTTGATAGGCGCTCTGTGATACGGGGCGCTTTTGGAGTGCGGTGGCAAGCGGGCGACCGCGTCAGCGGCGCGCGACACCGCTTTCGGAAGGGGGCGAAGGTGGTAGGCTGCGGTGGGTGAAACGTGAGAAGTGAGAGGTGGGTCTCGGGTGCGCGTGTTCTGCGAATCGTATTTTCTCTTTGGGTTCGGTTATTTACCTCCCGCTCCCTACCGTCTTTCCCCCAGCAAGGCGGTGTCGCGTCCCGCAGTCGCGGGACTTGCCACCGTACTCCAAAAGTTCACTGGGTGCTGACAACTGAGTACTGAGTACTTACGCTCCCCCGCTGTCATGCTCTCTGACCTGAACCAGCGGTTGCTTCGCTTTGCGAAGGAGAAGGTGAAGCCGGTGTATTGCCCGGGTTGCGGCAAGCAGTTTCAGCCGTTTGCGCATCAGGAGATCGAATCATGGTCCGACTTCGTGGGGTCAATGGTTTGTCCGCATTGTCACCACAGTTACTCGCTGGAAGATGGGAAAAGGCTGCGGGGGCCGAGGGAGGCGGCGAGTTCGGTGCCTCTGGAGCGCCCAGAGGGGTCGCGGATCGAGATGAAGCAGATCTCCGAGCGTGAGTTGCTCTTTTACACTCCGCCGCGGGGAACGTGGGGATTTGAGGGATCCTTTGCGTTTCTGTGGAATGGTTTCATGCTGATTTTTGCCTGCGCTTTCGTGGGATCAATGCTCTCGGAAAAGCGGGTGGAGTGGACTCCGCTGTTGATCATCATTCCCTTTATTGCGATCGGGGTGGGCATGGCGTGTTGGGCGGCGTTGGGCCGGTTCGCGACGCATCTGCTTTTTCTCGGACCGGATTTCGTGCGGCTGCAGCGGGAATTGTTCGGACGCCGCAAGACCCGGGATCTGCTCACGGAGGAGATCGACCGAGTGGAGCTGAAGGAGTTTTACCGGCAGAACAATCGGCCGATTTACGGGATCGAGATCGGCGCGAGGAAGGAGAAGCTGCGCTTTGGCAGCACGCTTTCGACAGAGGAGAAAGATTGGCTCTGTGCGGAGATCCGCGCGTTTCTGCGGGATGCGGGAAATGTTAGGCTCGACGAGGGCGAGGGAGACGATGAGCCGGCGAAGAGAATCGCGGCTTCGCCGCAAGATGCGGAGTTGCCGTTGGCTTCAAAGGTGGTGCGGGAGGATCGGTCGGCGGACGAAATCGTGTATCATGTGAAGTCTTCGGGCCGCTGGGGATTCTGGCTGGTGGCGGCGCTGTTCGTGGGTGGGACGTGCGGGGCGATGCTTAGCCAAGTCGCGCCTGAGCTTTGGAAGACGATCCGGGCGGCGAGCGATGATCCGCTTCCGTTCGTCGCGGTGGGAATGCTGGTAGAAGGGATCGGCTTTCTCGTCACGAGTTTCGGGACGTTGATAGCGCTGGGGCTCCTCTATGGCGCGATCCGCAACCGGTATCTCACCCATCGTGTTACGCTCACTCCGGAAGCAGTGCAGCTGGAGAGCATTCTTTTCCGGACGATCTCCCGCTCCATCCCACTGCGGGAGGTGCGGAACGTGGAGCTGTACAAATGCATGGAGAGCGACGGAAAGCCGGTTTACGCGATCCGGGTGATCGGTGAGCGCGGCATGCTGCAGTTTGGGTACAGGCTGAACGATGA
>CBINJX010000293.1:0-6485 GCA_966251085.1 uncultured Verrucomicrobiales bacterium | reverse complement strand
CACCTCGCCATTCGGGTCGAGGGAAAGCAGACGCTGGAAATCCGAGCGCTGCGGCTCATGCAGCCATCGGGTCTCCATCAGACGGCGCAGGATCAGGCCCGCCGAACCCTGGAGAGTGGTAATTTCCGCGGCAGCATTTGGGAACTCCTCCTCACTCCGGAACTCCGGATGTGCGCGGAGCACTTCGGCCACGATCTCCACTGCCTCGTCACGCGGCATCAGCGACACGCCGTGAAAGGCACGGCCCAGCGCGTCGAGTGCATCGACGTACAGCGGAGCATTGCGACTGGCGAGAATCCCGAAGAATTCACTCGGGACCTCACGGAACAACGCAGGGGAAAGCACGCGCGGAAGCTAGGAGCGTGTTATGGGTCCGACTAGCGAAAAATGCCCTGAATCCGCGATCCGGGACTCAGGCCGGAGGCTGTTGTTTTCCGGTTTTGAAGCAAGTTGAGAGGGGAGTGTTGAGGGTTGAGGGACGGGGAACCAGCAGATCGGAACCTTCCCGGCAATCCACCACAGACCTTGGGAGCGAAGCAGTGTGAACGCTATGAATCTTGTTCACCCGCCCGCCTTGGCCGCCGGTCTTCTGGGAGCGCTCCACTTCGCCGCCCGCAAACACGCCGGGCAGAAGCGCAAGGATGGTATGACCCCCTATATCAATCATCCCATTGCCGTGGCGGAGTTGCTGGCGCGGATCGGCAAGGTCGAGGACGTGGCGATCCTCCAGGCCGCCCTCCTGCACGATACGGTGGAAGATACGGATACCTCACCTGAGGAGCTGGAGGGCGTCTTCGGGTGCGAAGTGCGTGATCTTGTGATGGAGGTCACCGACGACATGAGCCTCCCGAAGAAGGAACGTCGCGAATTGCAGCTCAGACATGCGCCGGATCTTTCCCCCGGAGCCAAGCTGATCAGGATCGCCGACAAGACCTGCAACTTCTGGGACATCACCAGAACCCAACCCGTCGGGTGGCCCGACCACATCAAGCGGAAGTATCTGGAATGGGGTGAGCGGGTGGTGGACGCCTGCCGCGGATACAATGCCGCGCTCGAGGCGCATTTCGATCAGGTGCTGCGGGAGCGGAGGGCAGAGTTGGGGTTCTGACGTAGCGTCAGGCATCCTGCCTGCGGGTGCCCCGACCATCCTGGTCGGAGGCTGATCGCCGTGGCAGTTCTGGGATAAGTGAAAAGAAGAGTAGCTTGTGAGTCGCCCGTGAAATACGCAGGCCTCGGAGCAAGGATGCTCCGGGCACCCGCAGCCAAGATGGCTGCGCTACGGAGCGCGCCGCGCCACCCGATAAGCCTCCAGCAGCCGCGCCCGGAAATGCTCCCAGGTAAAATTCTCCACCACCCGTTTCCGCCCCGCTTTCCCCAGCCGCACGCACAGCTCCCGATCGCCGTATAGCCGCTCGATTGCGGCCGCCAGTGCATCCGGGTTCTCCGGCGGGATGATCAATCCGTTCACCTCGTCCTGCACCACATCGCCGCTCTCGCGGGTGGTGATCTGGGGCAGCCCGCACGCCGCCGCTTCATAGGTGGCCTTTGCGCTTCCTTCACAGGTGGAGGGAAAGATATGCACGGCAGCCGAGCGATAGGCTTCCTCCACGCGGTCCACAAAACCGAGCACCCGTACGTTGGGTCCACTGAAGCGCTCCAAATACGGACGGATCTCCTCATGCACGGAGCCCACCAGCACCAGCTCCGCATCCTTCAGCGCGAGCCGATGCCACACTTCCAGCAGATGATGCACGCCTTTGCGTTCGATCAGGGCTCCGACGAACACCGCCCGGAAGATTTCCGGCGGACGCTCAGCCGGTGTGAACCGCTCCACATTCACCCCACGGTGATGCCGGAAAAGTTTCTCCTTCGGAATGCCCGCCGCAAGGAAGGTCTCCTCGGCTTTCTCAGATAATACCAGAATCAGGTCCGCGAGATCGTACTCCTCCAGCATCTGCTGACGGCTCACGAGCAGGCGGTTCTTGATGCCCTTCCACCCGGTCTCCTGTGCGCGCAGACGCTCGCTCTTGGTGAGCTTCGCGGACTTCTGCTTTCCCTTGTGCCGATGCCACGTCGGGATCTCCATGATGCTGGGAATTCCCAACCGCTTCGCCTCCCGCAGGGTGCGGACACATTCGCCCGACCAGCCGTGGAAAAGGTCGTAGCCGCCGGCCGTCAGCTCCTTGGCAGCAGCCTTATCCAGCGCGTGTTTCTTTGCGCTGTAATAGTACTCGCTCCCCAGGCCGGAGAGCAGTCGCACGGGATGCCAGCGGAGGAGGCGGATCAGGCCCGCCGGAATCTCCGACTGCCGGTTGTCAAAGGCCAGCGCCCGCTTCAGACATCCGTGTCGGTACGCCGCACGAAGTGATTCCAGCGCGACCGCATCCAGCCCGCTCCCGCCGATACGGGCGCTGGTGGCATAGAGGAGTTGATGGGGCAGATCGTGCAAGGGGCGCGCAGTCTATGCAGGAAATGCCGGTTGAAAAGGGGAGTTGTGGGAGTGCCAGAGTGGGGCGAGCTTCCAGCTTGCCCGGGGTGGATGTGGAGATCAGAAGGCGTGTCGCATACTCTCTGCGGCTCGGATGCGCGACAGCGGTGAGAACCGTGCAACAGAAAGGAGCACGCTCCCACCCTAGCGGAGATGGGCGAGGTGCAGGTGCTCGGGAGGTGGTTAACTGAGGGGTGCCCTCCGAGCAAGCGGGACGCATGCTCCACTCTGACGCACGCGGTTCCACCTGCCTTTCACTTGAAAAAGGACGCCGTGCAGGCGGTTCCGGAGATCACGCGTGCAGTGTGAAATGCGCCGGATGCGGGTTTTCACACCATCCACGCGGTTTCAGATGCTTCCCACACGGGGCAAAATGCTTGAGATGCACCTTTTCAGTGCATCAATGCACCTTTTTACCCCATCGATGCACCAAAAAGGGGCATATGGACCCGATGAGGTGCATCCATGCGGTTTTTTACCGCATCAATGCACCGCGCAAGCGCATCCATGCACCAAAAACCTGCATCGATGCACTGAAAACCCTCATATGAACCGTGAGACCCTCATCGATGCACCAAAGAGGCGCATCGATGCGGTAAAAAGGTGCATCGATGGCATTTTTACCCGCATCGATGGGGTAAAAACCCGCGTCTGTCGCTTTTTGACCAGCTCCGGGCCTGTTCCAGCGCTCAAAAGCGGCAACCTGGCCGACTTTTTCGTGCGCCTCGCCCCGCCTTGCGGCCAAGATGCCCCTTCTCTCCGTGCCTTATAGAGAGCCCTGAGCCCCATGAGTTCCGCCGGTCCATCAAAAAAATCCCGCAAATACCGTGTTGAGGCAGTGCTCAACGGCGCCGAGAGGCAGGTGGAGTTGAAGGTGCTGAACATTGAGACAGGCGAGGTCTGCGGCACTCTCGTGGCGCGCCATGGCGGCGGGAACATCATCGAATGGGAGATGGAGACCTGGGGCACTCCGGCCATGTTCGAGACCGAGATTCATCTGGGCAGAGCCAAGTCGCGGATGCGCCAGTTTTGGGATCTCTTCGAACCAGCGCCGGAGGACGTCGATATCCGGATGCGCATCCCGGAACAATGGACCAGGTCTGAATACAAAGTTGTTACTTACCGGATCAAAACGGGAGTCCGCATACCTGACGAGTACATCGCCAAGCAGATCGTGGACATGTGCAGGACACTCAGGAAAGATGAAGAAGCGGCCGTGGATCCGACGGTGCTGGCGCTGTCGTGCAGATTCCTTGGGACCCCGGCAATGCGGCAGCGTCTGTGGGGCCAAAAGCGGCAGCCCTATTTCCAAAACGATTCTCAGGCCCTCGCCGCCAAAAAAGCCGCCGAGATCCGAGAGCAGGAGCGTAAAAAGAAAGCCGCCCGCGCAAGGCGCGCGCAGCAGGAGAAGACGCTCGCGCAGCTCTCCACCCCCGCTACACCGCCCGTCGCGCCGCCACCTCCAGCTCCACCCATCGAGCCGCCGATTCACATCGCCCCTGGCGTCTGGGGCAAACTCCCCGAGAACGGCACCACCCCGGTGGTAAAGGACCTTTCCGAGATCTCCCTCCTCGAACGCGCTGCGCTGCTCTGGATTTCCAACCAAACCGACGACCTGCTGGCGCTGCCGTACTGCCGGATCGAGCGGCTCGAATATCAGGTCCGCACCGCGCTCCGTGTCATCGGCGCGATGCGCGGGCGGGCGTTGCTCTCGGATGAAGTCGGTCTCGGCAAAACCATCGAAGCCGGGCTGATCCTCAAGGAATACCTCACCCGCGGCATGGCCCGGCGGTTTCTGGTATTGACCACTCCATCGCTGATCGACCAATGGCAGGAGGAACTCGAGAGCAAGTTCGGTATCGAGACCGCCACCACCAACGCCTCCGGCTGGCGCTCTGATCCCGCCGGATTCTGGAACGGCAACAGCGGCATCATCGCCTCGCTTCACACCGTGCGTCAGCCCGCCCACCTCGAACTGGCGCGTCAGGTCCCGTGGGATCTCCTCATCGTCGATGAAGCCCACTACCTCCGGAACCGCACATCAAAAGGATGGCAGGCGGTGAACGAACTGCCCCGGCAATTCCTGCTCCTCCTCACCGCCACGCCCGTCCAGAACTCCCTCGAGGAATTGTACAACCTCGTCACCCTCCTGCAGCCCGGCCAACTCCCTCCGCCCAAGGAATTCGCCCAGCGGTTCATCGATCGCAAACGTCCCCGCCAACCGCGCGAACCGGAAGAGCTGCGACGGCTGCTCAATCGCGTGATGATTCGCAACACCCGCGCGAATGCCGGGATCGATCTGCCATCGCGCCGTGCCGAGACCGTGCTTTTCGAACCCGAACCGGCAGAGAAAGAGTTCTTCGATTCCTGGGAAAAGGCGTTGAGGGAAACGCTCCCGACCTTGCCGGGTCCGCAGGCTGCCATGAGCGGACGCACCCTGCTGCAGACCGCGGGCAGCAGTCCTGCCGCATGGGAAGCCGCGATGCAATCCTTCCCCGACAAGAAATTCGCAAAGAAGTGGCTCGCCCAGCCCGCGCCTCGCGCCACCTTCGACCGCAAAGTTGCGGCGCTGCCTCCGCTCAGCGCGACTGAGGGCGGGCTCGTCGTTTTCACGCAGTTTATCGCCACGCAGGAGGCGCTCGCGGAGAAGCTGAAAAAAGCCGGGGTGAAGGTGTGGCTGATCAATGGCCAGACACCCGCGCCCGAGCGACAGCCGATCACGGAGCATTTCCGAAAAGAGGGCGGCATCCTCCTGCTCACCCGCAGCGGCACCGAAGGACGCAACCTGCAGTTCTCCCATCGGCTTGTGAACTTTGATCTCCCGTGGAACCCGATGGAGATCGAGCAACGGATCGGCCGTCTCCATCGCCTCGGCCAGAAGCGTGTGGTGCAGATCTACAATCTCGTCTCCTCCGGCACCCTGCAGGCGCATCTGCTGGAACTGCTCCAGGAGAAGCTGAACCTTTTCGAACTCGTCGTCGGCGAAACGGGACTGATCCTCGGTGAACAGTTCTCCAGTGATGACTTCAGCGAGGAAGTCTTCCGCTGCTGGCGCGAAGCGGCCGAGGGCGATGTGGAAGGCGCCTTCAAGCAACTCGGCGACGCGGTGGCCTCCGCCCGGGCGGGATATGAAGAGGTGCGTCAGCTCGATTCCACCCTCTTCTCACACGATTACGAAACGCTCTGAGCGACCCGTATGAAGCTCGACAAGATTCAGCCACAACCGCAGACGCTGCTGGAGTTCTTTGAAGAAGGGCTCTCGGCGCTCGGGGCGGTAACCGAACGGACCTGGTACGACAAACTGGAAACCGTGGCGGAAGGTCCCGCCGCGCAGCTCTGGAATCCGGAGGGTGAACTGGTCTCGACGGAGCTGCAATTCCCCGATGCCGCTGCCTTGCGAGAGGTCGATGCGAACCGGCAGGTGTTCCCCGGCTGCCCGCTCACCTTCCGCCTCGCCGAGATCCTCCACACCCAACGTCCCACCGCGTACCGCATCGTTTCTTCCGAGGGACTCGCTTCCAAACCGCTCGCCAGTGAAGTGCTCAGCAACACATGGTCGCAGCAGATGCACACCGGGGGGCAGGTCTCCTTTGGACCACTGCTCGCTGACTGGCATTTCACCTTTGTCCTGCTGATGCGGTGCGAAATCCAATCCACGAATCAGCACTGGTCGCTGCACCGGGTGGCGGTGAGCTGGCCCGGTGGCGAGCGCGATCCGCTCATGGAACGCGACTTCGGTCTGCTCATCCCTGCATCCGTACCCGGGGAAAACATTCCGTGGCCACATTGGGATGCCGCAGCCCTGGAGCAGCTCACCCGGGCGGCGGTCGAGCAGGAGATCCAGACAGAGATCGCCCCGATCCGTGAACGGCAGCAGCATTACCTCCAGCGCGAGCTGTCGCGCATCGACGAGTATTTCGCCAGCTACGAACGAGAATTGAAGCAGCGCGCCTCGCGTCGCAGTGCTTCCACCGATGCGCATACCAAACACGAAGAC
>CBINJX010000292.1:0-6490 GCA_966251085.1 uncultured Verrucomicrobiales bacterium | reverse complement strand
GTCTGCTCCGGGCGTGTGGGTTGAAAACGCGGTTCTGATCATCCCTATGCGTCCGAAACAGATCATCGTCGTCGGTGCGGGACCGGGTGGGCTCGCCTCTGCCATGCTCCTCGCGGCGCGAGGCTTTCGCGTAAAGATTTTGGAACGCCTTCCCTACGTGGGCGGGCGCACGTCCACCCTGGAGGCGCATGGATGCAAGTGGGATCTGGGGCCGACATTCTTTCTATATCCGCGCATCCTGGAGGAAATCTTCCAGGCCTGCGGCAGAGAGCTCCGCCGCGAAGTGGAAATAGTCCGGCTCGATCCGCAGTACCGCATTATGTTCGGAGGCGGTGGAAAGATCGATGCGACTCCGGATGTGAAGCGCATGGAGGAGCAGATCGCCTCGATTTCACCCGAGGATGCACGGAACTTCCAACGTTTCCTCGAGGATAACCGCTCCAAGATGAATGGCTTCACGCCGATTCTTGCGCGGGCTTTCAATGGACTCCGGGATTATCTTTCGTTCGATCTCCTCAAAGCGCTGCCGCTCATTCGGCCACATCTTTCCGTGGACGGCTATCTGAAGTCGTTCTTCTCCGATCCGCGTGTCCGCCTGGCGTTCTCCTTTCAGTCGAAGTACCTCGGCATGTCGCCCTTCCGGTGCCCGAGTCTCTTTTCGATCCTTTCTTTCCTCGAGTATGAATACGGGGTTTACCACCCGATCGGGGGATGCGGTGCAGTGACTGCCGCGATGGCGCGGGTGGCGAAGGAGATGGGTGTGGACATTCATCTGGATGAACCCGTGGAGGAGCTGGTCTTCCAAGGCCGTCGAGTCACCGGGGTGAGAACAAAGGCTGGGGAGTACCGCGCGGATAGTGTCGTGGTGAACGCCGACTTCGCGCGCTTCATGCAGAAGCGCGTGCCAAACGAATTGCGGAAGCGATGGTCCGATGAGGTGATCGCAAAGAAGAAATTCTCCTGCTCCACCTTCATGCTCTATGTGGCGGTGGAAGGCCGTTACGACCTTCCGCATCACACGATCCATATCGCGGAGGATTACGAGCGGAATCTCGACGAGATCGAGAATCAGCACGTTCTCTCATCAGATCCCTCATTCTACGTGCAGAACCCGTGCGTGACCGATCCTACTCTCGCGCCGAAGGGAATGAGTGCTCTTTACCTGCTGGCGCCAGTGAGTCATCAACATCCAAACATCGACTGGCCGCGAGATCGTGAACCGTTCCGCAACCTGCTGCTCCGTCAGGCCGAACGCGCGGGATATGAAGGGCTGGCAAAGCGCATCTGCTACGAGCGAGTGATCACGCCGGACGACTGGGACAGCAGCTATGAGATTCATCAGGGAGCCACTTTCAACCTCGCCCACAGCCTTGGGCAGTTGCTCCATCTGCGTCCTCGCAACCGGTTTGAAGATCTCGAAGGGGTTTACCTCGTCGGTGGCGGAACGCATCCCGGAAGCGGGCTTCCAGTGATCTTTGAATCCGCCCGGATCACGACCCGGCTATTGCTCGAGGATTTCGGTCTCGAGCCGAACTGGATTCCTGAAAGCTCCGATCCGGCCGTGGCGGCGCTCGCGACGGCGTGATCCTGGATGGACCCGGCTATGTCGAACACTGCGCGTGAAGATTCATCGGCCGGACACTCGATTGCGGCACTGCTGAAGCAATCGCGTGAGGCGCAGCGCGAGTGGGCGACTATATCAGTGGCTGAGCGGCTGCAGGTGGCTCGCCGCGCAAGGGAAACGCTTGCCGCGAGAGCTGCCGAATTTGCAAGACTTTCAGCTTCGCTTCGCGCGCGGCCGGCTGCGGAAGTCCTCTCCGCGGAGGTGTTGCCACTGCTGTCTGCGCATCAGTTCCTGGAGAGCGAGGGCGAAGGACTGCTCGCCCGGCAGCGACTTCGACGACGGGGACGTCCGCTCTGGCTGAGCGCGGTGGAGGCGGAGATTGTGAGGGAACCGCGCGGGGTTGTCCTCCGGGGAATTATCCGCTGTTGCTTCCCGGGGTTCAGATTCTTCAGGCGCTCGCCGCGGGAAATGCGGTGATTTTTAAACCGGCGCCAGGGACTAGTGAATTGGCGGAGGCGTTCCGGCTGATGTGGATTGTGAGTGGTTTGCCCGCGGAGCTTTTCCAACTCGTGCCGGAGACAGCGGAGGCAGTGCACGAGGTGATCGGCGAGGGAGTGGATTATGTGGTGCTGACCGGATCGGCAGAGGTCGGCAAAGCAGTGCTCAGGAGTTGTGCGGAGAAGCTTACTCCATCGGTGATGGAGTTGAGCGGATGCGATGCTGTCGTGGTGTGTGAGGATGCCGACTTGGAGATTGCCGCCGGAGCGCTCAGCTTTGGTTTGCGGATCAATGCCGGCGCTACGTGCATCGCGCCAAGGCGCGTTTACGTTGCCAGGAGAATCGCGGAACAACTCGAGGCTCATCTCCTGCGACGTCTTGGGGAGGTGCCTGCATTTGCTGCTCCGGAGCGACTGGTGCCTGCATGCGAAGCGCTTCTGAAAGATTCGGAACGGCGTGACGGGAGCGTGCTCAGCGGTGGATATCAGGGCAACCGATTGATGCTGCCCCTCGTGCTTTCCGGCGGTGCGGAAAGCGGTGCATTGCTCGATGAAGAGATCTTCGCGCCGGTGCTCCTGATCACATTCGTGGACTCGGATCAGGAGGCGATCGGGCTGGCTCAACGTAGTGCCTACGCACTTGGAGCATCCGTATTTTCCCGCGACGAAAATCGCGCGCGTCAGATTGCCGAGCGCCTCAATGCCGGAGTCGTATTGATCAATGACATGATCGTCCCAACTGCGGATCCGCGGATTCCATTTGGAGGACGTGCCCGCAGTGGGTTTGGTGTCACGCGTGGTGCGGAAGGTTTGCTGACGATGACTGTGCCCAAGGTGATCTCCACGACTAAAGGCCGGCGCCGACTGCACTTTGCACCGGTGGGAGATTCCGAGGCGGAACTGTTCGCGGGCTACATTACCACGGCGTACACGGGCGACTGGAAACAGCGGTGGAGCGGAATCCGGAAACTCTGGGCCGGGCTTCGGGCCTTCTCACGAACGAATCGGCAGAAACACTCTCACGACTCACCAAATGAACAGTAGCGACAAAATCGGAGTCATCGGCGCGGGATTGGGCGGACTCGCCGCGGCGTGCACACTCGCTGCGCGCGGCCATGAGGTCATTCTTTTTGAGGCAAACGACTGGACCGGGGGAAAAGCCGCTGTCCTCCAGGAAGGCGGATTCCGCTTCGACATGGGGCCGACGATCCTGACCCTGCCCAGCGTACTTCGCCGGATCTTTTCCGAGGCAGGTCGCTCACTCGAGGAAGAACTCAACATGGTGCGGCTCGACCCGCAGTGGCGCTGTTTCTTCGATAACGGCACGCAGCTCGATCTGGTGGAAGAAATCGGAGCCATGGCGCGGAACATTGCTGAGTTCACCAGGGATCGCAGCAGCTCCGAAGGCTACGAGCGCTTCATGACCTTCTCCAGGGATCTGCACCGGATCTCCGAGAAGTACTTCTTCTACAAGCCGATCGGTGGGCTGGGGGACATGTTCGACTGGCGAGGAATGCTGGACATCAACTCCCTGCGTGACGTGATCCGGATGCGCCTCGGGCGTACGGTTTTTGAGACGCTGCGATCATTTGTTCCTGACCCGCGCGTGTCGCAGATGCTCGACCATATCACACAGTACGTCGGCTCTGCTCCGGATGCGTCGCCAGCGGTCCTCTGCGGCATCGCCCACATGCAGACCGACGAGGGGATCTGGTATCCGATGGGCGGCACAAGGGCCGTTCCGGAGGCATTGGAACGGCTGGCTCTTCAACTCGGAGTGGAGATTCGAACCGGAACTGCGATTCAAAGAATTCTCACGAAGGGCGGTGCGGTAACCGGCGTCCTCACTGGCGCCGGCGAAACCGTTCCGCTGCGTGCCGTGATTTCCAATTCCGACAGCGTACGGACGCATCGCGAACTCCTGGACGATTCGGCAGCCGCAAATCGTTTCGAACACCGGCGGAAATATGAGCCGGCCTGCTCAGGAGTCGTACTCTACCTCGGCCTCAACAAACGGTACAAGCAACTGGCACATCACAACTTCGTCTTCTCCCATGACCCGGAGGAGGAGTTCGAATCGATCTATCGCCTGGGTGAACCGGCCGCGGATCCGACTTGTTATGTCTGCGCGCCGGCTGCCACGGAACCTGCCGTCGCGCCTCCCGGTGGAGAGGCGCTCTATATTCTCGTGCATACGCCGTATATTCGGCCGCACCACGACTGGCAGCAGATGCTGCCGGATTATCGTCGGACAATCCTCGAAAAGCTGCGCAATACTGCAGGGCTGCAGGACATTGAGGACCGGATCGTGATCGAGCGAACGTTGACCCCGCAGGATATCCACAACCGCTATCGTGTCCTGCAGGGTGCCATTTATGGCCTCGCGAGCCACGGCCGGTTTCTCGGCGCATTCAAACCAAATAACAGAAGCAGCGATGTGGATGGGCTCTATCTCGCGGGAGGAGCAGCGCATCCCGGACCCGGCATGCCGATGGTGATGATGTCCGGCTGGATCGCGGCCGATACGCTCGATCACGATCTCGGCGGCGGCAGGCGCGAGGGCGCGGGACGTACAATTTTTGCTGCTGTCGGATGAACTCCGCTCCACCAGAGCAGGGGAAGGCAGGGCGGCGGGCGATTTCTGCCTCGTCTGAGCAGTTCGCGCCCTATTCTCCGCTCGTGGTGAAGTGGTTCACGACCTACTCGCGCCGGTATATTCAGCGCCACTTCCATTCCGTGCGTGTCAGCCGGGAACATGTGCCTTCCATGGATGGCGCATGTACTCCGGTGATTTATCTCAACCACGCATCCTGGTGGGATCCGCTGGTTTTGCTCCTCATTACGAATCACTTCTTTCCGGACCGGAAGTTCTTTGCGCCGATGGATGAGAAGGCGCTCGAGCGCTACGGATTTTTCCGGCGCATCGGCTGCTTTGGGATCGAGTTGGATTCACTACGCGGAGCCAGGCAGTTTCTGAGTGCGAGTCTGGCTGCTCTCGAAATACCCGGCGGCGGCTTGTGCATAACACCACAAGGGCGGTTCGCAGATGTGCGGGAACGGCCATTGCATTTTGGCACGGGCCTGGGGCAGCTCGCGCTTCGCTCACCGCAGGCGATGTTCATTCCACTCGCGCTGGAGTATGTTTTCTGGGAGGAGCGTCTGCCTGAGGTTCTATCACGTTTTGGAGAGCCGATCTCCGGCGCTGAACTGCTGCGGAGTGCTCAGTCAGAGATGGGCGCAGATTCGGCCAGTGCCTCTGCATGCACGCGTCTGCTCGAGGAACGACTGACCCAGAGCCAGGATGCTCTCGCTGCGGATTCCATTTCGCGGGAGGCAACGCGGTTTCACAACCTGCTCGCGGGTGGAGCCGGGGTAGGCGGCGTGTATGACCGGTGGAGGAGATTCCGTTGCTGGATGCGAGGAGAACGCTTCGCGCCTGAACATTCGTCGTTATGATCAAAGCCCTCGCATGGTGGAGTCTCGCGTGTGCGGCCATTCCGGCACTGTTGTTCCTCAAGAATCTGTCGCTGTATGTGCCAGCTCCGGCCTTGCCTGCAGGGAGGCGTCCATGTGTATCGGTACTGATTCCCGCACGGGATGAGGCGGCCAACATCCGTGAGTCGATCGAGTCAGTGCTCGCCAACCATGACGTGGAACTGGAGGTGGTGGTGCTCGACGATCATTCCTCCGACGCCACCGCGGAGATCGTCGAGCAGATCGCTGACGAGGACCCTCGTGTTCGCTTGGAGCGGGCACCCGAGTTGCCTCCGGGCTGGTGTGGCAAGCAGCACGCCTGCTGGGTGCTTGCCGGGCATGCCACGCATCCGCTGTTGGTTTTCATGGATGCCGATGTGCGGCTCACTCCCGATGCTCTTGCGCGGTTTACAGCCTTCAGCGAGGAGAGCGGGGCTGAGTTGGTGAGTGGCGTGCCGTGCCAAGTGACGGAGACCTGGATGGAAAAGCTGCTGATTCCACTGATCCACTTTGTCCTGCTCGGCTTTCTTCCTATTGATCGTATGCGGAAGGATCGCGGCGCGGCATTCGGGGCCGGGTGCGGACAGCTTTTCATTGCTCGCCGCGATGCCTATTTCGAAGCCGGGGGACATCGCGCAATCCATGACAGCATGCACGACGGCATCACTCTGCCGAGGGCATTCCGTCGGGCGGGCTTCCGGACCGACCTGTTCGATGCTACGGACGTGGCCAGTTGCAGGATGTATCACTCGGCGGGCGAAGTCTGGCGCGGGTTGAGCAAGAACGCCACGGAAGGACTTGCCAGCCCACGAATGATCGCTCCAATGACGGCGCTCCTGTTCTCCGGGCAGGTCTTGCCATGGCTTTTGGCACTACTCAATCCTGGCCTCTGGATGGCATGGCTCGCTGCGGCTCTGTCACTGGTGCCCCGGATAGCTGCTGGTAACCGTTTCCG
>CBINJX010000291.1:0-6491 GCA_966251085.1 uncultured Verrucomicrobiales bacterium | reverse complement strand
ATATCTACATTGCGGTCGGTGACTACGGCTTCACCAAGGCCGTGGCGAAGGACGGCACCACGCTCTCCATGCGCGGCGGTGGTATCGTACGGATTCGTCCCGATGGGACGGGCTTCGAGATCGTCTCCCGCGGTCAGCGAAACATTTACGACGTGGCAGTTTCGCCGACCCTTGAGCTTTTCACCCGCGATAACACCAACGACGGCGGCGGCTGGAATGTTCGCCTCTCCCACGTGCCGCCGGGCGCGCACATGGGGTATCCGACGCTTTTCAAGAACTTTGCAGAGGATATCGTGCAGCCGCTCGCGGATTACGGCGGCGGTTCCCCATGCGGTGCTCTCTGGATCGATGAGCCCGGCCTGCAGAATGGTCTCTACACTGTGGAGTGGGGCGCGAACGGCATCATGTTTCATCCGCTCCAGCAGAACGGCGCGAGCTGGAAAGCCGAGCAGCAGAAATGGCTCGGGATGACGCGTCCGACCGACATGGACGTCGATGCCAGCGGCCGGATCTATATCACGAGCTGGGAAGGTGCGACGTTCAATTACAACGGACCGAACGCAGGATATGTGATTCGCGTGACCAAGAAGGATAAGCCGGAGGTGAAGGTGCCGGATTTTGTGAAGGCGACTCCGGAGGAGTTGCTGGCGCTGGTGGGCTCGGAAAGCGCGGTGATCCGGCAGACAGCTCAGCGGGAATTGCTGCGGCGGATTGAGGCCGATCCAGCGAATCTTGCTGGTATTCGTGCCGGAGGGACCCTCGACCTTGCTGAGGATAAGGCAAAAGCAGGTGAGATGGGACCTGCCTATGCGGCTTACTGGACCTTTATTCTCGGCGGCCGTGGACGGGTGGAAGGCTATGGAATGAAGGCCGAAAACTTTCAGAAGCTCAGCCCGGATTGGCGCCTTCTGACGATGCGCGTCTTCGCAGATCCCACCCTCGATGCAGGTGGTGACAAGGTCATCGCGGCTGGCCTCCGGGATGCGGATCCACGTGTGCGTGCCGCAGCCGTCGATGCCGTCCGGCATCGCAAGCGGACCAATCACGCTGCGGATGTCCTCCCGTTGACTGCAGATGCTGACCCTGTCATCGCCCACATGGCAGTCGCTGCACTGCGTGAACTGAAGGCAACGGAAGTCTGTCTCGGCGCGCTCGATTCCGCCGATGAGAAAGTCCAGACCGGCGCTCTCCGTGCCCTTTACGGCATCTATGAACCTGCAGTTGTTGACGGCTTGATCGCTCGTCTGCCCAACGCCAAGGGCGAACTCCGGCGCGGAATTCTGAACGCACTCTGCCGTCTCGCCAATCAGGACGAGCCTTACACCGATCCGAAGGTTTGGTGGGGAACGCGTCCCGATACCAGCGGACCTGTTTACAAACCTCTACGCTGGGCGGAATCCGACAAGATCGAAGCTGCGCTCAAGACCGCGCTGGATGCTTCTTCGGAGGAAGACAGCCGCTGGCTGGTTCAGCGGATGTACCTGACCAAGGTGAGCTTTCCCGGCCTGATTGATCTCATGCTGACGAAAGCTGGCAGCGACACCGGTGCGAAGCTGACCGCCATTGAAGGGCTGTTCCGTCCGGACAACGCCCTCCCGAAGGAAGCATGCGAGGCACTCAAGCAGATCGCAACGGACGAGAAGGAAAGCCCGGATTTCCGCGCGAAGGCACTACGGCATCTGCAGCGGGGCTCCAGCAATGGAAGCGTCTTCCCGTTTGCCGTCGATACGTTCGCCATATTCGCCGGCCATGACATCGGCCAGCCTGCGATCGCTGCGGCTTTCGAGGACTTCACCCGCGACGGCAAGAATACCAAGTGGCTCCGTGATTACGCCCGTCATGCGGAAGGAAACGATGCCGCGAAGCGTAGCCTCGCTCAGACCATCCTCGTGAACCTCGCAACCAGCAATCTCGTGAAGGGGAAAGACAAAGAGCGTGCCGAGAGTGCTGTCGCAAAGGCTTGGGAAAAACCCGAGACCGCCGCGAGTCTGCTGGGGGTTATCGCCCGCACGGGTGCCAAGACCTATGCGGATCAGGTGAAAGCCAAGCTCAATGATCCAAACAACGCGGTCGCCGAGTCGGCTCTCTTCGCCTATCAGAAGCTCGGGCTCAAGGACACCGGAACTCCGGCTCAATCGATCGGCGCAATGAAATACGAGGACGTCTTATCTGCTGTAGCGAAAGGTGGCGACGCCACGAAAGGCAAGGACATCTACCTCCGCGCGGGCTGCATTGCCTGCCACACGATCGGTGCCGACGAGCCGCCGAAGGGCCCAATCCTCTCCGCAGTCGCCAAGATCTACGATCGCGCCGCTCTGACCGAGTCGATCCTCAAGCCGCACGCCAAGCTGGCGCAGGGCTTCGAGAGCACCTGGATCAAGACGAAAAAGGGCGAACAGATTGAGGGCTTCGTGACTCGTGAAGGTGGCGACTCCCTCGATATCCGCAACATTGCGGGCCAGACTGTGATGGTTGAAAAAGCCGACATCGCCGAGCGCGGCCATCGTGAGCAGAGCATGATGCCCGAAGGGCTGATGAATGCGTTTGCGCCGACGGAGCTTGCGGATCTTCTTTCGTACTTGGAATCGGTGAAGGCGAAATAACGACTTTCGGCGCGTGGGGAAATGACGAAGCGCGAATGACGAATGACGAAAGAATGACGAAGCCTGAAGTCCGAAGCGCTGCTTCGGACTTCGACGATTTGTGGTGGGAGGAGGGAGCCCGAGTGGCGGAACAGCCTGAGGGGTACTCGAAACCTGTGTTCGATCTTCAGGAACGGACTGCCCGATTTGGAGAGGCGATCATCGATTTCGCGAAGCGCATTCCTCACAGCCCGGTGAACAATCGGCTAATTGATCAATTAGTCGGCGCTGGAACGAGCGTTGGTGCGAACTATTGCGAGGCAGACGACGCGGTTTCGAAGAAAGAGTTTCTGGTGAACATCAATCGCTGCCGGAAGGAATCGAAAGAAACCAAGTTCTTCCTCCGCATGATCGCGCGCTCCGAACCCTCATTGAAGGACGCAGCTCGTCCGTTGTGGCAGGAGGCTAAAGAACTCAACCTCATTTTCTCTGCTATCTGGCGAAAGAAGAGCTGAACCCTTTCGAAATTCGAGATTCGGCCTTCTTTCGTCATTCGTCATTCGAACTTCGTCATTTATGAGCGCCCACCTGTTCGCATCCCCTCACGCAAGTTTTTCCTCCAGGCGCGAATTCTTGCGCCGAACGGGCTCCGGTTGCGGGTTCCTGGCGTTGGCATCAATGCTGGCGGAGTCGGGCTTGCTCGGCTCCGCCGCGCGTGCGGCGGCAGAGGAGGGGAGGAGTGCGGCGATTAATCCACTCGCTCCGAAGACTCCACACTTCGGAGCGAGGGCAAAGTCGGTCATCTGGCTCTTCATGAATGGCGGACAGAGTCAGGTGGATACATGGGACTACAAACCAGCTCTGGAGAAGTACGACGGCAAGGACCTGCCGGGTTTCGATAAGAACACCGGCTTCTTTACCAATGAGGTTGGCGGGTTGATGAAGTCTCCGTTCGCCTTCCGGCAATACGGGCAGAGCGGCACGTGGGCCTCGGAGATTTTCCCTCATACGGTCCAGCATGTGGATGACATGGCGTTCATTCATTCCTGCCACACCGAGACGAATAACCACTCGCCCGCGCTATTCCAGATCAACACGGGGATGAGCCGGATGGGTTTCCCATGTGCTGGGGCGTGGGTGACTTACGGATTGGGCACGGCGAACCAGAATCTGCCGGGCTTCGTGGTGATGTACGACACGCTCGGACGGGGATTGCCGAAAGGGCATGCATCAAATTGGGGCGCAGGTTTTCTACCGGGCGTCTATCAGGGCACAGCACTGAATGCCCAGGGGCAGCCAATCAACAATCTCGAACGTCCGCCGGAGATGAACGACCTCCAGCAGCGATCGCAGCTCGATTTTCTGAACAAGCTCAACAAGCTCCACGGCACTGAAGAGCCCGAACTCGCCGCGCGGATCGAGAGTTTCGAACTCGCTTACCGGATGCAGATGGCGGCTCCGGACGCTCTCGATATCAGCAAAGAACCGGAGCACATCCGCAAACTCTACGGTGTGGACGAGAAGCATTGCGGCCATTTTGCGAAGCAATGCCTCATGGCACGCCGGATGGTGGAGCGCGGTGTTCGCTTCGTGCAGATCTACAGCGGAGGAATGGAAAACGAACGTTCCTGGGACGGGCACAGGGATATCGAGGGAAATCATCGGCAGTTTGCCGGAGAGTCAGACCAGCCGATCGCGGCTCTGCTCACAGATCTTAAACAGCGTGGAATGTTGGACCAAACCCTGGTCATCTGCTGCGGAGAATTTGGTCGCCTGCCTCTCGCTCAGAAAGGTGGTAAACCCGGACGCGACCACAATCCGCATGCGTTTACCACATGGATGGCGGGTGGGGGAGTAAAGGGTGGAGTACACTACGGCGAGACCGACGAGGTCGGGCACAAGGCTGTTGTGGACAAGGTCAGTGTCAACGATCTCCACGCCACTATCCTCGCGTTGCTCGGTCTCGACCATGAGAAGCTCACTTACTTTTACAATGGCCGGAATTTCCGTCTGACCGATGTGGCGGGCCACGTAGTAAAAGAGATCATTGCATAATTTTGGTGCCGAGGTGTTGTTTTAGCGGGTTCACGACAATCATCTTCAAACCCCTATGAAATCGAACCTGCTCATCTGTGCCTCGATTCTCGTCGTCGGTACCGCAATTGCCGCGGATACGAAGGAAAATACATCTAGCAAGCCTGCGCCTGCTTCCTCGGAAAAGGCGTCTGCTCCGACCGCCGAAGTGAAGGATGTGACACCTGAGGAGGCCGAGAAGATTTTGAAGTCCAAAAAAGACGTCGTCGTGCTCGATGTGAGGACCCAGGAGGAGTTCGAGGATGGACATATCAAGGGCGCTAAAAATCTCGACGTCATGGACGACGCATTCGCTGAAAAACTCGGCGAGTTGGACAAGAATAAGACGTACGTCCTGCACTGCGCGGCGGGCGGACGTAGCAGCCGCGTTCTGAAGGAAATGCGCAAACGCGATTTTAAATCGGTTTACCACATGAACGGCGGCATCAACGCGTGGAAAGAAGCCGGTAAACCGTTGGAGAAGTAATCTCCCGCTTTCTGCATCACCAGAGTGGCGCTGTAGAGCGGGCGCGTGTGGAGTCTACTCTCGCCCTCTGGTTTGATGTGGCAGGTCTATGTTTCTACGTTTTTGATAACCTGCCGGTTTTAACGATTCGTCCCCCTGTTTCTTTTCATGAGAATCCTCCCACTCATCGCTGCCGCGACAGCAGCGCTCTCCTCCCTGTCGGCTGGCGCCGATCAGCTCCTGGTCGAAGCTGAAAGCTTCAAAGACCACGGTGGCTGGGTGCTCGATACCCAATTCATCGAGATCATGGGCTCGCCATATCTGATGGCGCATGGCCTGGGCCAGCCGGTGAAAGATGCCTCCACGACGGTAAAGTTCCCCAGCGCCGGCAAATACCGCGTATGGGTACGCACGAAGGATTGGGTAGCGAAGTGGAAAGCGCCGGGACATCCGGGACGTTTCCAGCTTCTGGTGGATGGAAAACCGCTGTCCGAGACTTTCGGAACGCAGAGCGCCGAGTGGTTCTGGCATGATGGCGGAACGGTGGATATCACAAAGCCGGAATCGACGCTCAGCATCCGCGACCTGACTGGATTCAACGGTCGCTGCGATGCCATCTTCTTCAGCAAAGATCTCGAAGTCAAGCCGCCGACAGAAGCTGCGGCTCTGGCGAAGTGGCGTCGCGATGCACTCGGTCTCCCCGAGAAACCGCAGGATGCCGGATCGTATGATCTCGTAGTCTGCGGTGGTGGTTATGGGGGGATGGGAGCCGCGATTTCTGCGGCCCGTATGGGCCTGAAGGTTGCCCTGGTCCAGAATCGCCCCGTGCTAGGCGGTAACGGATCGAGCGAGGTGCGGGTATGGGCGATGGGCGGAATCCGCCGCGGGCTGTATCCGAATCTCGGCGAGATCGTGGAGGAGTTCCAGGATCAGGCCTCCGAGTCTCCTGCCAAGGCCGAGGAATTTGGTGACGACAAGAAAGAGCGTGTCGTGCGTGCGGAGAAGAACATCACCCTGTTTCTCAATAATCACGTGACGGCAGTGGAAATGGGCGACAAGGAACACATCTCCGCGGTGATCGCGCTCGATACCCGCACCAGCGAGATGCGTCGTTTTGCGGGCAAGTTCTTTGTCGATTCTACCGGTCACTCCTATGTCGGCGCCCTGGCTGGAGCTGAGCATACAATTCAGGAGACGGAGCACCTAGGCATGAGCAACATGTGGCGCTGGGCGGATGCCGGCTCACCACAGACCTTCCCCGAGACGCCTTGGGCTCTGAATCTGCAGATGGAAGACTTCCCGTATCCGCAGCGCTTCCATGGCCAGTGGTTCTGGGAGAGCGGTTTCAACAAGCATCCAATCTACGGGCT
>CBINJX010000290.1:0-6496 GCA_966251085.1 uncultured Verrucomicrobiales bacterium | reverse complement strand
GCGCTTGTGCACAGGTAACGGAGACCGCCAGCGGTGCGGTACACCCGGAAGCCGTGCTCGGGATTCTCTCCGACGTAATGATGAAGAAGCCGCAGGGTGTAGGCTTGGTCTGAACGGTCCGGGACATCGACATCGAAGAAGGCAACGCCCGGGGTATGCAGAACGCAAAATCCGTTCGGCTCATCGAGCAGGAAACCAAGCCCTCCGAGATCGGCATCAGTCGGAGCCATCGCTCGGCTGAAGTCGGGGAGATGGTAGGAGTGCGGCGCCGTGATATCCTCCCACGTCAGGCCTCTTGTCCGCTCCTCGGTTCTCCGGCGGGCCGCATCCGCCCGCATGTCATCTGCGAGAGCGATCATGCGGCCCTCCCGTTCTGTGCGGCTGCAGCGGCAACCGTGGCCTCCATGGTGACGAGCACCGCTTGAAGGATCAGCTCGGAAGGGTCTTGCCCGAGTTGCTTTGCCGCGGAGAGGAATTGCCGGAACTCCGAGGGGATTGCCGGAAACATGTAGTTCCCACAGTGACCGAGTACCTGGGTGACTCGTGCTTTTTCTGCCTCCGGAGAAGAATTCCGAGACAAAGTGCTTGCGTTGCCGGGGCGCGCTCCTTTACGGTGCGCGCCGTCAGATTGACGACCAGTCATATTCTGAGTGCCCTTTCGAGACCCCGATGTTGCAAGCATCGGGGTTTCTACTTTTCCGGGCGAAGGGATTTGATGTGTACGAAAAAAGCCCGCTCTCGAAGGCTAGAACCTTGTCACCACAGGTATCACCCTGCGGCTATCGAGAACGGGCTTTAATTTTCGTGGGATGCGGGACCGTTTGGTCCCACTCCGGTTAACGCCTCACCGGGTGATTAGGCCGATGGTTGAAAGTGGCGGTCGCTGTTCTAGCAGCAACGTGCAAGGCATAGCACGAGGGCGTTAAAGGTCAATCGCAGTTGCGACTTATGAAGGCATGACGCGTCGGCACTGCAGGCCATAATCTGAGCGGGATGAAATCCAAGAAGCCGAAAGAAGAGCGCGTGAAGTTCGACGCGATCACGCCAACGTCGTGCGCTAGTTGCCCATTCTGCCATCTGCACGTCGCGCACCTCGGGTTCGAAGCTAGATCTGATGTGCGAGCATACTGTGGCTTCTTTGGCACCTACGGAAACCTTCTGCCGGAGAAGCTTCGGTATCTCAAGGTAAGAGAGGGGGCTCTCTATCCACGGGTCCCTCCCTCGTGGTGCCCGCTAAGAACGGGACCCGTAATAGTGGGGCTCGGCTCCACATCGAGAGCAAAGCGCGAGGAACCATTGGAATGAGAGTCTGATTCCTGTGTCATGCTGCTGTCATGCAGTTCCGAAATTGCACTCACCAAAAAGTAAGGAATCGCTCTGGGAACCTTTATTTATGAGGCTTTGCGGAAGGTGCAAAGCTGGAGCCAGTGACGGGATTTGAACCCGTGACCTACGGTTTACGAAACCGTTGCTCTACCCCTGAGCTACACTGGCTTTGCTTGCGCTCGGAAACGAGCGGGCGAGACGTATTGCAGAAGTTGTTACGGCTCGCAAGTGGTTTTGTGCGCGAAATGCAATTAGCAGGTGAGAATGATTTTGCCGTGGGCACCGGCGCTCATTACCGCTTCATGGGCATCCGCAGCTCGATCGAGGGGAAATTTCCGCTCTACAATGGGACGCAGAGTGCCGGCGCGGAGACCTTCCTGAATGGCTCGATGCGCTTCGGCCAGTTCTTCGGCAGGGGCATTGAACAGCATGACACCTCGGATATCCGCTTCGCGGGCCATCAGATCACGCGGGTTGATCTCTACCGGGCCACGGCTGCCAACCACCACGACACGGCCACTTTTGGCGAGCATGCTGAGATCGTTGGCGAGATTTACATTCGCGAGCATCTCCAGGATTACGTCCACACCTTTGCCGCCCGTTTTTTCGGTTATCTGCGTGCAGTACCCGATTTCGTGATGATCGAAAACAGCATCCGCACCTTGCTCGGTGAGCAGAAGCCGGCCGGATTCCGTTCCGCCGGTCGCAAAGGTTGTAATCCCTGCGCTACGTGCAAACTGGAGCGCAGCGAGGCCGACACCTCCGGTTCCACCGTGGATCAGGACGGTTTCGCCATTAGAAATACCGGCACGTTGGAAGAGGGCTCGATAGGCGGTCGGGTAGGGGACGCCGATTGCAGCTCCTTCTTCGAAAGTGGTTTCGTCAGGGAGCGGGTGCACCTGTGATTCCTCACAGACACATTTCTCCGCGTACGCTCCGGTCACCGTGCCTGCGATGTATACCCGATCGCCGACGCGCACATCCTGGACTTCCGCACCGACTTGCTCCACGACCCCGGCGGCATCCGTTCCCGGAGTGTATGGCAAGGAGGGGAGCCTGCCGTAGTTGCCTGAACGGACGTACGTTTCCACCGGATTAACGCCGACAGCGTGTACCCGCACTAGAACCTGGCGAGCTTCGGGCACAGGATCGGGAACGTCCGCCAGGGTGAGAACTTCAGGTCCGCCAAATTTTTCGACTCGGATTGCCTTCATACTTCGGTGTGCTGAGCTTTGACAGTGGAAGCGCGTGCGGCAATTTCTTTGGCTGTGAGTTTTCAACCGACCACTTCAACTGAAACGCCGCGCCGCGGCGTGGAGCATGCGGATGTCATCGATCTGATCATGCACGATGCGGAAACCGATGAGGCCGTCCTGATCATGGTCGAGAAGCGCCCATGGGAAGGCGATCAGCAACAGTTACTTCAGCTGCAGGAGAAATTTAACGCCTACCTCTCCTTCGCGCTGGATGGCGAAATGCGGGATACCTACCCGGAACTCGCGAAAAAGCCGCTGCGGGTCCAGTTGGAGTCCTCCTACATGCCTGATGAGGCTGCTCTGGGATTCCTGCAGCACGTGCACGACCAGATCTCGTTTCAGGGGATCAAGCTGGAGGTGCGGGTGAAGGAGTCAGGTGGGGGAGAGGGATGCGGGCCGAGTTGTGCCTGCTCCGGGGGGAAGTGAGGAGTTCCAAGTGAAAGTGCCAGATGGGCAGGGTGTGCCCACTGGCACTCGTTGATCTGATCTCGGAGATCAGGCCTGGCGCTCTCGAGGATCGCGGCCTTCATCGAGGTCGATGTAGTCGAACATCGTCTGGATGTCCGTACGATCCTCGAAATTTCCTTCCTTCAAGCGGCGATGCAGGATGCTCGTTGCTTCATCGTTCCAGCCGCGCTTGCGCATGAACTCGTTCCAGATCTCAAATTCTTCCGCATTCGGCTTGCGGCCCTGCGCAAAGCACCACTCCAGGATCTCCTCATCAGAGCCTCCTTGTTTCACGCGCTCCACGAGAGCCGGGTACTGAACACCCAGGAAATTGACGCAACGGCTGTCAAAGCCGCCTCCGAGGTTCGGCTGGTATTCCTCAGCAAGCTCGCCTTTTGCATGAAGCCGGATCTTGTCGATCATGCGGCCGAAGTACACGAGACCGCTGACCTGTGCGTGCGGACTGCGTAGATTATCGATTTTCATCGTTTTGAACGCTAGCGATCCGTTTGTAATGCGACAAGTTGGAGCACTTGTCTTTTCCTACGAACGTGAAAGGATCGAGTACACCCCGCTCGGATGAAAACCATCCTGCTGATTGACGATGATGAAAATTGCCGTGCGCCCGCGGCGGAAATGCTTCGTGCCTGGCACTGGAATGTGCTCGAGGCTGACAGTGGCGAACGCGGCATTGAAATGGCATTCCAGCATCGGCCGGATGTCATACTCTGTGATCTATTTATGCCGAGAGGCAACGGCTTCAAAGTTTGCCGCGCGGTACGCGATAGCTTTGAGTTGCGCCATACGCGCGTCATCGTGCTGTCCGGGAGCGATTACAGCTCCGATCGTGAGGCCGCTCAGGATGCGGGAGCGGACGACTACCTTGTCAAACCTCTGGAGCTTTCGAAGCTTGAAGACGTACTCGCTCGCGCTGTGAAACATTCGAAGGCGATACAGCGGCTCGAGAATGGGAACACCGTTCCGGTTCCAGACGGCGGCGGTGCGGTGGTGAAGTTCTGGGGAGTGCGCGGTTCGATTCCGACCCCGGGGCCGGCGACTGTGTATTACGGAGGCAATACCTCGTGTATTGAGGTGCGTGCGGACGGAGAGTTGATTATCCTCGACGCTGGATCTGGCATCAGGCCACTCGGCCTGGCGCTCGCGGACGAGTTCAAAAAGACACCACTCAGTCTGACCCTCCTGATCTCACATACGCATTGGGATCACATCCAGGGATTTCCCTTCTTTCTCCCGGCATACAATCCCAAAAACCGCGTTCGTATTCTCGGATATGAAGGCGCGCGAGCCGGCTTGGCAGCGACGTTGGCCGGGCAAATGGAGAGCCCGTACTTCCCGATCGCACTCAAGCAGATGCCTGGGAATATCGTGATCGAGGAGCTGTGGGAGATGAATTTTGAGCTGGGGAAGGTGCGTGTGGAGGCCTGTTTCCTGAATCATCCGGGCGTCTGTGTGGGCTACCGCCTGAATACCAGCTCCGGCTCGATCGTCTACGTGCCGGACAATGAGTGGTCGATCGAAAGCGGTGTGGCCTCCAAGAAAAACGTCGTACCGTGCAGGCTCGAGCACGGGCTGGTGGATTTCGTCCGGGATGCCGACATGCTAGTGATCGATGCTCAGTACGATCGGATGGAGTACGACCAGCACGTCGGCTGGGGACACGGTTGTGTGGATGACGTTGTGAAACTCGCCGTCTGCGCAAATGTGAAGCAGTTATTCCTGTTTCATCATGATCCTGCGCACGACGATGCGTATGTCTCACAGATGCTCGAGAATGCGCGCAATGTGGCGAAAGAGATGGGCAGTTCGCTCCAGATCGAAGCTGCGCGGGAAGGAGCAGAGGTGCTTCTTGGGACGAAGAAGGAAGCGCGGGGCTGACTCGGAAGAATCAGAAAGAATGCATTCCCTCAGAGAGGAGGGGGAATGCGGCGTGAGGGATTTGAACCCCCGACCAACAGTGTGTAAGACTGCCGCTCTACCACTGAGCTAACGCCGCGAAAGAGTCGGTGAAAGTGCATGGAAGAGTGGAATTTGGCAAGCGGGATTGTTCGGAAATTGAAAGATTTGAACGAACTCGCGTTCGTGGAGACGGCTCTGTCTCGAATTCATCAAGGGATCTGCCGAGGTCGACAGTTCACGTGGCTGAAGCCATCGACGCAGCTACGAAGGTGACGAGGACAGGAATTCCCAGTCCGGCGACGAGCGCTCCCATCGCTGCGACGTGAAAGCGAGAAAGCTGCAAACGCCAAGTAATGCGTACCAGTAGAACAAGCGCAGTGGGCATGGCGATGAACATCGTGAAGGCAGCCAGAAGCAAACAAAGTGGAGATGGCGAAAGTGAGACTGTCAGCAGCCAACCACCAAGGGTTCCGAAAGCCGTGAAGAACTCGAAACGAGGCGGCGAAGGAGCGTCCGCACGTTTAAGTGCTTTGAGGATTGCAAGGTACCCTATTGGCAGAACCACCCCCGCAAGCAACCACGCAATGCCGCGCCAGAGATCACTGTTCATTTCCAAGTTCATGTTTCAGCACTCGTGGAATGTTCTTTGAGAAAATTGGTGTGCTCTAATGATGGGCACTTCTCACAAGGTATCAATTTCGGTCCTGCGCTCGTTCGTAGAAGCGTCTCAGCTCGCGGTGTGCCTGAAAGGTTAACAACATCGCTGCGGCAATGAAGAATAGCGGAACCGAAGCCTCGCAGCCGTAGCCGCGGCTGATCGTGGTGACGGTGTCAGCCGCAGGAGTAGTGGTTTCGACACGATTAAACGAGAAACAGAGCAACAGGAAAAGAATGAGCACCGGATCCCAGGAAAAGAGCCTCCGTGATTTGGGAATCCGCACGGGCTTGTCGAGCACAGCACGCAGGATGCGTTTGAGGCGGACGAGTGACACAACAAGGGCAATACTGCAAACGGCAGTTGCGATCGTCGCACCGTCGAGGTGAATCCAAGTGCTGCTGTTCGGCGTTTTGGTCGAGGAGGACCAGTGCCAATTGGATGCCACCAGCACTGTCGCAATGATTGACGCCTTCGCTCGGGTGTTCATCAGGGAACGGTGTCTAGCGGTGCAAGAGGTGTTGATGCGAGCAAGTTTCTGCACTCATTCCGATCTGCCGGTGCCTATCCCTCAACCTTCAACTTTCCAAGGATCCCGAAACCGATGGATTGGCGGTAAATTTCGCTTTACGGGGCGCATATGGAGTGCGGTGGCGAGTTTTACGAGGCACCGCTTTGGATGGGGAGTTGTTTGCCTGCGCAGAGTGAATGCGGATCTGAGGGAGATGGATCAACGTGCGTGAGCGGCAGGTCTTGTGGCGCTCGACTCGGTATCGCGGCCGCAACTCCGTGATGCCCCGCTGGTTTGCCCACCGCTTCCGTATGAGTGAAGCGAGTGCGATTGGGCATGTCTCCTCGGCGCGGAGACGTTGCTATTCCTCCAAAGCGGTGCCTC
>CBINJX010000289.1:0-6496 GCA_966251085.1 uncultured Verrucomicrobiales bacterium | reverse complement strand
AGATGGTCACGATCTTTTCGGAGCTGCTTTCGAGAGCGTCGGCGATCGCGCTTTCCTCTTCCCGATAGCCACGGGGATCCGGCCGGTACTCACTGCCGCCACTGATACCACCGGCGTAGAGCAATTTATCATCCAGACTCACATCGACACTGTAGTTGGAATCGTACTGCTTTATCCGCCGTCCTTTCACCCACTCGATCCGCATCACGCCACCCAGTCCATCCGAGGGGCGCTCCAAGGAAAAAATGAATCCTTTGCAATCCTTCGGCATGTCCGAATACAGCTTCGCCAATGTGGCAACCACGTCTTTCGAGGTGAGGGTCTGGCCGACGGTTACAGGGAGCTCAACCGGTTTAGCGATCCATTCAAGAGATACCAGTACATTATGGTTCTGAATCGCTGAGGCATGCATTGGCCGCGCTGGCACTGGAAGCTCGGGCAATTCTTTGATCCTTCTCCAGATATTGCGTGCAAGTGCAATCTGGCGGTCGCGCCCCATTCTTGTCCTAGCTAATTGCAACGGGTACCGCTCGGGCCAGCGGGAAACGAGTGCGGTGAATGCAATCTCGCAAACCCGGGGCTTATAATACAGGAGATTTCCCAGTTTCCCCATCCCCCCCATATTCAATGTGCGATCGTCCAGGGCACGGATTAGCAGAGCTTCCACTGCTTCTTCTACTTCTGGTGAATGCGGCTTTTTCGGAGCCAAGGGATGAGAATTCGGTGTGATCGAATCCGCAGTTTTCCGAATGACTTCTATCTTGGTTCGCACGGGGAGCCTGACGAACTGATCATCCAGAACTCGGATGGCAGCGGGATCATTGCTCGACGCAAGAAACTCAATCAGGGCATCGGCAGTGCCGGGATCCAAGAAGCTGAAATCCCGTTCCGGGACCTCCCACTTCTTCATTTCCTCAATCATTGAGGGAATTCCCACGGTATCTCCCCTGCGAAGAAGCGCTCGTGCTGCAGCCACCCTGCCATTCAGGCTTTTGCATTCTTTAAGCTGAATCCTCAAGGCATGTGTGGCCTTGTCTGACTGTACTCCTGCCAACGTGTCAATAAGGGCGGCTTGCACCCAATCTGAATCTGCCGATTTGATTCCTTCGAGCACCGCCTTCACGGCCACTTCGGTGTCCAGTTTTGCAAGTCGCCGGGCTTGCTCGATACTATCACCTCGCCCAGCTTTCACGCCTTCCTCAAGTATCGCTTTCTCTCCTTTCTTCTGCACGTCTTTCCACCACTCCGTCACCGCAGCACGTGTGGCGTTTGTCTGCCCATCCTTTTGCATCGCCGCAAAAGTGCTCTGAGGAGCCCAGAAGCTCCGGCCTGCAATCCGGGAGAGGATTGCCTCCGCACAATCTCCAATCGTTAGAACGAAATGAGAGAAATAGAAGTCCCTGTGATAGCCACCCGAGCGCGAGAATCGGCGATCATCCAGAGCTTCTATCAATGCAGGCACAGCGGTGTATCCAAGATCAACGAGTTGGTGTGCGGGTGTTGTTCCTTTTCCGCCCTCCCATGTGATGCTTCTGAAGATGTCACATGCGCCGGGCTGACTCCATTGATAACCGTTCTGGTCGCGGAGACGGAAGATCAGCTCCTTCACCCGCTCTTCTGGAGTCAAAGTTTCCATTGCTACTGGCTTTTCATTGTGCGCTCGGTCCTCCTCAACCATCTGCTTCAAAACTTCCGAGAAGCCTTTTGCTCGCTCGATGTGCTCACTTCCTGGAAAGTCTCGGATAATCCGCTCGAATTGAGCCAGAAGCTGAGGACGACTGATCTCCAAATCGCCGAAGTCGCTCACAGCTTTCCACATTAAGACGTGCGCAAGCTCTTGTTCAACCGTGCTGCGGAAGGAAAGGTTTCCCCTCTTGGGGCCTCGACGGGGAAAAGCGATCGGAGGAAAATGCGGTATTTGCGCCTCCAGTTGCTCTGCTAGATCTTTGCGATCCTGCCAGGCACAAATTCGCGCCAGCAGAAATACGGCAGTCTGGTCACTCAACTTTCTCCCGAAATTTCTATTTATAGCCGCGATGGACGCTTTCGGTGCCTTGTTTGCTGGTGCGCCGGCAGTCAACTCGCTAGGGATACCTGGAATCTCAGCAGCGGACTGTTTCGCCGCCTCATTCGCTGCGTTAATATCCGACAGCACATCCCGGACTGCCTCGTCTAAAGTCATGCGCCGGATTTCAATCCCTGCTTGAGCATCGGACCACTTCACATAGTGCTCAGCGATGAATGGCCACACAGGAACACCTCGCCTCCCCCAATAGCCAAGCGTACCGTCTACCACTAATGTGAATCCCTTTTCGTCCTCATGAAGAAGGACGCCGCGAACTTTAGGGCCATCGACAGTTTCCGTCGCAGCTACGATCTTCCCAAAGGTTACCTCGACATACTCTTTTCCTCTCACATCCGGCCATTGCAGGCCATTGAACCACCGCGCCGTGTCCTCGATCTCAGCGCGGCTATGGCCATCCGCTGCATGGCAAATAAGAGGAAGTAAAAAGAGCCCAAAAAAGGAGGCGCAAACTCGCAAGTAGGACAGAGAGGACACCCTTTTATCATGTCACCGATAATCGCATCAGCGAGCCGATTTTCTGGAGCTCTATATCGGCAGCATCACTCCTCCCGGTCTCCCTCGATCCGGCTCCACCACAGATTATAGAGCCTCTCCATGGTCTCGAAGGGATCCTCCACCAGCAGCGCTTCCCGGATCTTCGTGGCATACATGGCGAAGGAGAGGGGAGGGATGCTCTCGACTTTTCTCAGCCTTGCGGGGCGGTGTGCCTGGGCTTGAAGGTATGCGCGTGCGCCGTCGGCATCGACATAGGTGTGCATCAATTCGCGTTGAGCTTCACGGAGGAGGACGTGGTCGGGTTCGTAACGCTGGAGCACATTGAAGATAACCTCCGCCGACCATGCTAACTTCCGCACCGGCTTCTGCTCATCGAAGTAATTCCGGTACACCATCAACCCTGTCTGGGCAGCGTTGCGAAAATGGTACTTCAGCATTTCCGACTGCTGAAGCGAGGTATGCAGCTCTTCATCGAAACCTTCGGGCGTGAGCAGATCGCACAGTTCCTCCTGTGTGAAGTACTGCTGCGGGGTGACGGTCAGCACGAAGCCGTAATCGTGCGGTGTTGCGAGCGCATTACCTCCGCGCAGCCGACTGAGGCGGAGCGAGATCACACGCGAGAGGGCGTCGTTCGCGGCGCGCCCGATGAGTGAATGGAAGAAGTAATGCCGAGCTTCGACTGCGGGAGCGGAGGGCCGGCGGCGCTTTCGACCGGTCTCCGGTGCTGCATCCGGAAGATGGTCGCGGTCGGTTTCGATGTATTCTTCCACCAGCAAGAAATCCGCGGTTGGGATTTCCGAAAGCGCATGTTGCGCGGCATGCATTTTCCAGATGATCTCGGCGTTTGCCTTTCCGCATTCGAGGCGCCTGGCGATCCACTCCGCAATGGCAGGTCCCGCCTCTTCGCCGCTCCGTTCCGGATGCCCAAGCAGGAAACGCAGCTCGCTGCGGAAGGCGATGATCTCCTGGCAGACGCGGTTCGAGAGCGGCATCTTTGCGGCATTCCAGCGAGGAACCGTGGGCAGTGCGCCATCGGCACGGGCAACCCAGGCTTCCATCTGAGTGACACGCTCCAGCCGCACCGGACGGCCTGCCATGATGAAGACGTCCCCGATTTTCAGAGAACGCATGAAGCTTTCCTCCACCGTGCCAAGCGCCTGTGTCTTCAAGCGTACCCGGATGCTGCCGACGGTCGGAATCACGCCGACGTTCTGGAGAAAGTCGCGCTTCACCCGGCCTTCCCGAGTCCGGAAGCTCTCCTCATCCAGTTCGATCTTTCCAAACACCTCCGTGTACTGCTGACGCAGCGACTTTCCGCCGCCTGCGAGGTAATCGAGTACGGCATCAAACTCCTCCGCCTCCAGATCGCGGTACGAATAAGCCTGTCGAACGAGGGCGAGCGCCTCTTCGCGAGTCCACTCGCGTGTGCACCCCATGCTCACCAGATGCTGTGCGAGCACATCGAGCGGTGCGTGCGGCACTCGGACCTCATCGAGGTGACGCGCCTTCGCGAGGCGGACCGTGGCGCAGGCTTCCACCAGATCGCTTACGTTGGTCGCCATCAGCACCCCGCGTGAAACCGAGTGAATGTTATGCCCGGCGCGCCCTGCACGCTGCAGCGCTCGGCTTACCCCCTTCGGTGTGGCGAGCATCACCACGAGTTCCACCGAGCCGATGTCGATGCCGAGCTCCAGGCTGGTGGAGCAAACTACTGCGCGAAGTTCCCCTCGCTTCAGCCGGTCTTCGACTTCGCGGCGTACATCGCGTTCGAGAGATGCGTGGTGACACTCGATTTGCGATGCGAGATTTGGGAAGTTCTCACGCAGCCAGAATGTTGTGGCTTCCGCTCCGGAACGTGTGTTGCAGAAGACGAGCGTGGTTTCGTGCTTTGACACGAGGTGTCCCAATTCGCGCACGAGCCGCTGGCCTGTATAACCGGCTTCAGGATAGGGATTTTTGCGGAGCGGGGTATAGACCTTCAGCTCCACGCGTTTGTTGGCGGTGGCATCGACAATCTCACATTTCCCGTGAGCACCTGTCAGATACCGCGCTACTTCCTCGATAGGCGCAATCGTTGCTGAGAGTCCGATGCGCTGGAGTGTGCCGCCTTCCTCGGTCCGGATCTGAGCGAGTCGCTCGATGCTGAGGGCGAGATGTGCGCCGCGTTTGTTGTCCGCCAGCGCGTGAATTTCATCGACCAGAAGCCACCGGACGTGAGCAAGGCGATCGACCCACTTCTGCTGGCTTAGCAGGAGACAAAGGCTCTCCGGAGTCGTGAGGAGGATGTGAGGAGGCTTTGCAGCCTGCCGGGCGCGTTGGCTCTGTGCGGTATCTCCTGAGCGCAATTCCACCCGGATCGGGGGCGAGTCGCCGTAGATCTCACGGAGCGGTGCCTGCAGATTCTTCTCGAGGTCATATCCCAAGGCTCGCAGCGGTGAGACGTAAACGCAGTGCATGCCGTCGCGGAGTTTCCCGCTCGCGTGCTCCCTCGTGAGCTTGTCGAGAACGCCTAGAAATGCTGCGAAGGTTTTTCCGGTGCCGGTAGGCGAGGCGATCAGGACGTTGTGACCGGAAACAATGCGTGGCCATGCCTCCTGTTGGGCGGGGGTCGGCGCTCCGTACTTCTTGCGGAACCATGTGAACACGGGCGACGCGGAGTCATGCAGCAGGGAGTCCACGGTGGATGTCGCTTCAGGAGTATTCACAGAGAGGCGGGAAAGATTTCTCTCACCATTCATGATTGTCAGGCAGTCTGCCACGACGGATCTCTCGCGTTTCTTCAACGATCCGCCGTGAGAGGTGTCGGACGTGGGTGCCCTCGGCACCAATCATGACTCAACCAATGATCAAACGCTGCCTTTCGCTCCTTCTGATCTGTTTTGCCTGCACGACCGTGAATGCCGCCGAACAGCCGCCGGAGCCGATGCGAGAGTTTCGCGGAGCTTGGGTGGCGACGGTTTTTAACATCGATTGGCCGTCTAAGGCAGGGCTGTCTGTGGAAAAGCAGAAGGCTGAATTGAAGGCAATCATGGATCGTGCGGCCTCGACCGGGCTGAATGCGGTAGTTTTCCAAGTGCGGCCTTCTGCTGATGCTCTATACGCCTCGAAGCGCGAACCCTGGTCCTCGTTCCTGACTGGAAAGCAGGGACGTGCGCCTGAGCCTTTTTACGATCCGTTGGCGTTTGCGATCGCCGAGGCGCATGCCCGGGGCATGGAGCTTCATGCATGGTTCAATCCGTTCCGCGCGTTGGCCTCTGTAAATACTGCTACGGCTCCGAATCATGTTACCAAAACGCATCCAGAGTGGATCCGCCGGTACGGAAATCTTGTCTGGATCGACCCCGGTGAACCTTCCGCGCGCAAGTGGAGCATCGATACGATCCTCGATGTCGTTCGCCGCTACGACGTGGATGGAATCCATATCGATGACTATTTCTATCCGTACCCTGTAAAGACCTCGAAAGGCATTACTCCATTCCCTGACAACCCGGCGTGGGAGCGTTACCAGCAGAGTGGTGGAAAGCTGAGCCGGGAGGATTGGCGGCGTGAGAATATCAATACATTCGTTCGAGATCTGTATGGTGCGATCAAGGCCGAGAAACGCTGGGTGAAGTTTGGAATCAGCCCGTTTGGCATCTGGCGTCCGCGTGTACCGGATACGATCGAGGCGCAACTCGACAGCTACCGGGATCTGTATGCCGATTCCCGCAGGTGGCTGGCGGAGGGGTGGTGCGACTATTTTGCCCCGCAGCTTTACTGGGGAATCGAGCCTGCGAAGCAGAGCTATCCAGTTCTTCTGAAATGGTGGTCCTCGCAGAATGCCAAGCAGCGGCATCTCTGGCCGGGAATTGCAACCGAACGCGTGGGGCCGCAAAGGCCTGCGGTGGAGATGGTGAACCAGGTTGCGCTGACCCG
>CBINJX010000288.1:0-6501 GCA_966251085.1 uncultured Verrucomicrobiales bacterium | reverse complement strand
ATGGTAGTTCGAGTGCATCGAACGCCGCTGCCAAATCGAAAATCGATTTGACAGCAAAACGTCGGCCCCCTACTTTTCTCCGCTCTCTAAGCCAGGGTAGCTCAGAGGTAGAGCAGGGGACTCATAAGCCCTTGGTCGGGAGTTCAATTCTCCCCCCTGGCACTTCTTTCCTACGAGCGCGTAAGTTGTTTCTGCGCAGTGGCCTCCGGTAGCTTGCGGGATCCGAGTGTCTGGTGTGGACTGATGTCGTTTAGAGACGCTGTCCGATTTCCGGGCTGGATCTCGGCTCCGAGAGAGCGGCTAGGATGCATCTCAAATGCCACATCACGCCTCTTGACAGACCGCTCTTCGTAGCTACTCTAGCCGACCTTTTTAACCCGTCTCCGATCATGGCAAATACGAAATCCGCAGCCAAGCGCGCTCGTCAGACAGAGCGCCGCACCCTTGCTAACCGCCGCGTTCTTACCGCAGTGAAGACTCAGACCAAGCGCGTCCGCGAGGCAATCAAGGCTGGGAACAAAGAGACTGCACAGACCGTTTCCAAGACTTTCAATTCGACGCTCGATAAGGCTGCCAAGACTGGCCGGATTCATCCGAACAAGGTGAACCGCCTCAAGAGCCGCACCGACAAGGCTCTCGCAGCCCTCTCGTAAGCTCGGGTAAATAAGTTTCCGTCTGCGGGAGCGGCTCAGTTCCCGTGTGCTTTCCTGAGGCGACGCACAGTGCGTCGCCTCACTTTTTTTGTACAATCCGGGTGAGTTCACTCAGTTGCGAGTAATCAACGAGCGGGGCGCACGTGAAGGCGGGAAGAGAGTACTCAGTGCTCAGAAGTCAGTAAACAGCCCCAGCTTTGCCAGCCTCACCCGCTTTGATCTGCCAATGCGTGGCTCGCAACTCTCCAGCCCCAACTATTCACTTCCAGACGAGGTCTGTAAGGTTCTGTTGAATGCCGTACCTTGCTGTTTTTGCTTCGCAGGACCGCCGGTCGGCGTATCCCTCCCTCGTTGCAATTTCCAAACGCCTCGAGAAAAAACGGCTCCGGGGGATCGAGGCTCAATGTAAACACCTCCCGACAAGTCTGATCGGGGAGAATCATCTGGGTGTGGCCGGCGATCTTGCGGATGGCGGGGAGAGGCTCTGGCTCGTCCTGATGGACGTGGATGTGCAGGAACTCAGCGAGGCTCGGCGTGCCGAAGTTCAAAGTCAGCTCGACCGGCTTCTTTCTCTGATCGAGCGGCCGGTGAAGCCTTTGGAGCAACAGCGAACGAATGGTGAACTGATTCCCGACGAGCGGTTGGCTGCCTGGGCCAGCTGGTTTCGGGAGGTGCCTGCGGCACAATCCCTCCCGCCAGTACCGGTGTTTACTTCCACGGAAATCGAAGTGGGAAACTGGCGGACGTGGGCGTGGATTGTTCTCCTGCTGGTGACCATTTCTACTGCTGCAGCAGTAGTGGCGGCGTCGGGATCGCCTCTGCTACAGTTCGGCTTTCATATTTTTCGAGTCGTCCTGGTGGGCCTTCTGGTCACCACAAGTCTCTCCCTGGCGTTTCTCGCAGACTGGATCGGTCAACCTCGCACTCTTGCGCTCTGTTATAGTGTCACCTTCCTGTGCTGGCGTGTGAGCGCGAGCCTCCCATTTCACGACCCTGCGCTCGTCCTCGATGCACTGCTCCGTGCGGCGCTGCTTGGTGCCTTCGCATATGGTACCGCTTTACTCGCAGGTAGATACAACGAGTCGGTCGTGCCAGCCCTGCTGCTCAACGCCGGGTGTGGTATGGTGGGAGTGGTACTACTGATCGTACTGATGTCTGCCGGTGTCATCCGGTAGCAGACTCAGCTGTTCAGGGATCGTAATTTACTCAGGAAACGAGAATTCCCGGAGAAACTGCTTCTGCTCCTCCGAAAGCTCGAGAAAGAGGAATGTGGTTTCGTAGCAACGTTCTCCCAGTGGCTCACACCAGACGGCGATTGCTTCGATGACAACTCGACGGGAGTCCCCACTATCGCCAGGGGGAACCATGGCCATGGAGAGTTCAACGCCGATTTCAAAGCACCAGTGTGAGCGCAGACGCATTCCACGCTCGGAAATCGCCACGGCGTCTTCCGTACAGGCTTCTGCATCTGCTCCGTAGTCGAGGACTACAGAGGAGATTCTGGGGGTGGGCAAAATGTCTGACGCGCGGTCCATCATACGCGATACGTTTCTGAAGCTAGCACGCGAGGTAGGTGTGTCAAAGGAGGGGGGGACTTCTCACGCATTCTCGTGAGTAGGGCGGGGATCCTTTCCCCCGCCTGCCAAGCGTTACCCGTTGCGAGTGGAGGAGTGCAAGCGGGGAGCGCTCAAATTTGCACTCTCATCGGAAGCTGCCGTGAGGGTTGTCTCCTCTCGGCGAGCTGCGGCCTCGGCTTCGGCCAGGAGCCGTAGCGCAAGACGCCCTAGCAAAGTGGTGGCGACTGCGGTAAGCACCAGCCCTCCGATCCAGATCACATACTCGTGCGGGTACGGATCAGTCTGCCCTCTCCAGAGTCGCAAGCCGAGTTGGGCGAGTGTTCCGAGGTAGGCGTAAAGGAAAAGGCCGGGCGTCTGCCCGATGGCGATCCATAACAAGCAGGTGCTGAAGCGAATCCGGGTTACACCGTAGAGATAGTTCAGCAGGCTTGTGGGGAAGAGGGGATGGATTTGGCTGAGTAAGATGATCTTCCAGCCCTCCCGGGCAATCGCGTGGTCGAGGGCCGCCCATTTCTCATGGCGCAGGAGTCGTTGCTCCAGCCAGCTGCGGCCGAGTTTGCGGCTGATGCCAAATGCGACGGCTGCGCCGATTACTGTTCCTATCACGTTTAACGCGGTGCCCCACCAGAGCCCAAAGAAGAGGCCGCTCCCCATCGCGATCACACCGCCCGGTAGGAGCAGGACATTGCATCCAGCGAAGAGGACCGGATACAGGACGCCGCCCATCGTTCCCATCTCGGCAATTCGCTTCTGAGCCCATCCGATCCACTCTGCGATCGGATAATGGCGCATGAGCCAGTAAATCAAACCGGCTCCGGCTGCCAGACCGAGCAGTTGAAGATAGAATGCTCCCTTAATCCGCGACATGCTTTTGGAGCGGAAACGATGAGCGTCGGGTGAAATGGATCATTGAGCGCGGACAAACTGCGCCAGCTCGACCGTCGTGTCGTACTGGAGAAACGGAGTAATCAGATACACGCCCGGGAAATGATCCAGAGCTGCGCGGCAGACTTCCCTGGCGATCTCAATTCCTCGAGCCCGCCCTTCAGCGCCCTCCAGTCCACGCATTGATTCCCGAACGGCGTCTGGAATGACAATCCCTGGCACTTCGTTGTGCAGAAACTCTGCCTGACGCCCATTCAAGAGCGGCCAGACACCGGTGAAGATCGGGATCTTGAACTGCTCCGTCCGGCGCGCCATCTCCTCCACGAGCCGTGTGTCAAAGACTGGCTGCGTCAGAACGTACTGGGCGCCTGCCGCGATTTTCCTCTCGAGCCGGTTCAGCTGTGCATCGAGGTTTCGGGCATTTGGATTGAACGTGCAGCCGATGACGAGATCGGTACCTCTCCTGATCGACTTTCCGTTTGCGTTCAGGCCGCCGTTGAGTTGCGTGATGATCTTTATCAACTCAATGGAGGTAACGTCGTAAACGGAAGTTGCACCCGGATGATCGCCAACCTTTGCCGGATCTCCCGTGAGTGGTAGCACATGGCGCATGCCGAGAGCGGCCATTCCCATCAGCTCACTCTGCAGCCCGATCACATTCCGATCGCGGCAGCTCAGATGGAGTAGGGGAGTGATGCCGAAGCGTTCCTTCAGAGCAGCACCTATCGCCAAATTGCTGACACGCAGGATCGCCAGGGAATTATCGGCCAGTGTGATCGCGTCACTTCCTGCCTCGGTGAGCGCCTTGGCTCCGGCGAAAAACTTATCGAGTTCCAGCGTCTTCGGTGGGTCCAGCTCGGTGACAATCACCGTTTTACCTTCGATCACCAGATCGAGCAGACTCTTCTCCACGGCAGGGGGCGCTGTCTCCACGGGACGCTTCCGGGGAACGAGTTCCACCCCGGCAATATCTTCGCTCGGGAATCCCCGTTGCGGAACCGGCACTTTGACTGTGACGGGCTTCAGTTCCTTGATGGCCTCCGCGAGGGCCGCAATGTGCTGAGGGCCTGTGCCGCAGCAGCCGCCGATCAGCTTTGCGCCTTGTGCCGCCAGTTCCACTGCGGAACGCGCGAAGTATTCCGGCGTGGTAAAATAAAGAAAGCGTCCCTCGTGATATTTGGGATAACCCGCATTTGGATACGCTGAGAGGAGGGCGTCGGCTGGAAGCTGCTCGAAAAGACGCAGCATCGCCTGAGGACCGTTGGCACAATTTACGCCGACAATATCCGCGCCGAGATCAGTCAAGCGCTGAAACGCGTCCGTGAGCAAAGTTCCGTCCGGTAAACGCCCCTCCGCCGTGCAGGCGAGAGAGCAGATCACCGGGCAGTGGTGGAGCGATTGTTTTACATAGAGCGCAAGTTCCAGCTCCTCCAGATCCAGAAAGGTCTCCAGGAAAATCAGTCGGGCGCCGCCATCCAGCAATGCGCCCATCTGTTCGGTAAACGCCGCCTGGCGATCGATGCCGCGTTCGTTTGCCTGCTCTGCGGTGATTCCTAGCGGGCCGACGCTGCCAGCCACGTACACGTTCTTTCCTTTTGCGCAGTCGCGTGCGAGTTGGGCGGCGGACCAGTTGATCTCGCTGACGCGGCGTTCAAAGCCGAATTTGGCGAGGCGAACGGCGTTCGCACCAAAGGTGTTGGTTTCAATGACCCGGGCGCCCGCTGCGATATACTCCTCGTGCACCGAGCGCACGAGATCTTCATTGCTCACGCAAAGTTCTTCAAAGCAGCGCTCCAGCGGGACACCGCGTTCCATGAGCAAGGTGCCCATTGCGCCGTCCCCGGGCAGGATGTGGGAATGCAATTCGTCCAGCAGATCCATGTGGGGCCGGGAGTCTCGGGCGTCAATATGGGGCTGTCGAGGCCGGAAACAGGTGTGACAGAATGGGTTCCACCCGAGGTGGGATATGCGCAAAAGCGAAACGGCGGGTTGGTGAATGGATCAAGTATCATCCGGATGCGCCCCGAGCATGAGAGTTCCCTCTTGCTCTTACTCCTACTCCCGCTTGCCTGTAGCTCCGGACGCAGGGAGTAAGAATAAGATTACGTTTAAGAGTAAGAACGTCAGGGGGGCAGCCTTCGACGATGGGGATTCCTCCGCACCGCCGCCTTGGGGCGGAAGGCGTGGCTGGATTTTTCAAGCGAACGTAGCATCACTATCGGCTCCATGTTCCGCCCTCTCTGTTCTGCGTTTCTTGGTTTCGTCAGTTGCGCTCTTCATGCTGCCGACTGGCCGGAATTCCTCGGTCCTTCCAGGGACAATGTTTCTCCTGAAACGGGGCTGCTCGATTCCTTCCCACCAAACGGTCCGCGCGTCCTGTGGTCGAAGACGGTTGGAGCAGGTTACAGCGCGCCATCGGTCCGGAACGGATTGCTCGTGATGCATCACCGTGAGGGAAACGCGGAGATCATCGAAGCCATGAACCCGGCTACTGGAGAGAGCCGCTGGCGGTACGCTTATCCGAGCCGCTTTACCGATCCTTTCGGATACAACAATGGCCCCCGCTGTTCACCGGTGCTGACCGATGACCGTTGCTACACGTTTGGGGCGGAGGGAATGCTGGTATGTGTGGACCTGATGACGGGGGAACTGATCTGGAAGCGAGATACGCAGAAGGAGTTCAATATTCCCGAAGCATTCTTCGGGGTGGGGAGTTCTCCGATTCTGGAAGGCGAAAAATTGATCGTGCAACTCGGCGGTCAACCGAATTCCGGAGTGGTCGCCTTTGATTCCGCTACCGGAAAGACTCTCTGGGAGAATGTCGGCGAGAAGACTTGGACCGGCATTCCAATGACCGGATGGCCAGGAAGCCGCCTGGTCCGATGGAGTGTGAGTGATCCGGCCTTCAATAAGCAGGCCAGCTATTGCACGCCCGTCGCCGCGACCATCCATGGAAAGCGTCACATTCTCTGTTTCACACGGCAGGGGCTGGTCTCGGTAGATCCGGAGAGCGGCGAGGCAAACTTCTCCTTTTGGTTCCGCGCCCGGCAGGATGCCTCGGTGAACGCAATGACACCAGTGGTTCAGGGCGACCTGATCCTGCTCTCTTCCGCCTATTACAAGTGCGGCTCCGTCCTGTTGCGGGTGCGGCCGGATGGGCGGGGAGTCGATGAGGTCTGGCGTTCGCTTGCCTTGGAGATGCATTGGGCGAGACCCGTACTGGCCGGTGGGCATTTATATGCCTTCAGTGGGAGAGATGAGCCGGATGCGCGGTTCCGCTGTGTCGAGCTTGCGACCGGTGAGCTAAAGTGGGATCGCCCGGAAGGATGGCCAAACGGTGGGCACGGCCGGGTGCAGCCGGGAGAAGAACCAAATGTGTTTGGCCG
>CBINJX010000287.1:0-6528 GCA_966251085.1 uncultured Verrucomicrobiales bacterium | reverse complement strand
TGCCTGCGTAAAGACTGCTGGGGTGACTTGCCGCAATCTGTCGGCCAACTGGAAACGCGCGGAAAGTGCCTCGTTCAACAGCGCATCGGGCGAGGATTGGATATCCCGCTCCTCGATGAGCATCTGAGGTAGGGCCGACGCATGGCGCTGGAGCATGTCCCGCACGCGATCGCAGTCGCGGCAGCCTGGCTTGAAGAAGAAGATCACACGGAACTCGCTTTGAGGAGCGGTCTTCTCAATGGCGGCCGGTGCAGCGATGGAAATGTCTGGTGTAGCCGGTGTATTCGTAGCCGGTGCGAGCTGCGTTAGTGCAGCGAAGCTCGTGAATGCCTTCTCGTCCTCCATTCCGAAGTGCGACAGGATCTTCGGTAGGTTGTCCTCGCTGATTTCGCTTAGCAGCGGCACCAGGACTCCATAGCTCTTTCCGAGCCTGCCGTAGTTCGTTTCGACGAAATTGCCCAGCCGGTGGCGCGCGTAGCTGTCGGCCGGTTGTGATGCGAGCAGACCTGCCAATGCCGCCGGATCCACAGGGCGGCCGAGTCGAAGTAGAGCGAAGCGTGCCTCAAATCGAACGAGATCGGATGGATCGTCGGCCAGCTTCTCCAAGGCTGCGGTCAAGTCGGGTGTGCCGCCTGGTGTGGTGCTGGTTTTCTGTGCCCATGCTCCAAAGCTGGGACGGGAGGAATAACGATCCCCACCGAGGTCTTCGTAATCGTGCACTTGGCTGCTGTCGTCGAACCAGTGGCGCCATCCGTTGTTGTGAGGCGATGCGAGGAACGGAACCACAGCTCGAACTGCGGCGGATTCGTCACGGAGCAGCTTGTCGATACCGGCCCCCAAGGCTTCCGAACCCAAAGCCCGATAAGCAGCACGGCGCAGCCAGGGGCGAGGGGAATCCAACATTTCCTGGACGCCGCCTTCCTCGGCTTGCCCGGAGCGACCTAGGAGAATGACTGCAAACACGCGTGTTTGCTCCGGCTGTGAGGTGTCTGACAGAGCCTTACGACCCCATTCCAGAATGATTCCGCGGAAGCGCGGATCTTGTGCGAGTTTGTCGAGTTCGTAGCCGTAAACGTCGTCCGGCTTCAGGAGCGAGCCAGGGCGTGACAACTCTTCAAGGAGTCCCGAAAAACGGTCCGGGCTCTTTCCTTTCAACCACGCTTCGATCGCCTTCTCCCGGACATCATCCGCGGAATCTCTCAGCAGCCGAATTGCCAATTCCCGGATCGGGCCAGTCGGCCACTCGGCGAGGTTTGCGAGGCTGAGTGCAATTCCGCGGCGGTCCAGGCTGCTGAGAGTGTCGAGGGAGCCGAGAAGGAACTTTGCCGCATCAGTATGCCCTTGTGATGTCAGGACATTTGCCGCCAGGAAGCGCTGCCGCGGGGAGCCGTCCCGCAAAAAGCGCTCCAGTAGCTCCTTCATTTCTGCGGGTGAGGCATGAACCTCCCTGGAAGTGGCTGCAGCTTCGGCATTCGCCGTGTCGGAAGCTTTGCGGACGCCACTGCTTCTGAAAGCCGCATACAGACGATCGAGTACTGAATTCGACGTGCTCGTTGCTGCGGTTGTCTCAATGGGCGCGGGGCTGGAGACCACATTGTTCAGGAATCCCGGCGGGAGGCGCAATTGATCGAGCACGGCATCGCGTTGCGCCTCGTCGTTGCCTTTGAGCGCCTGGAGAAGATGTGTTGTATGACGTCCACGGGATGCGAGCAGACGGAGGGCGGATGCCGCGACATCCTTATATGGATGCGAGGCAAAGCGCGCCGCGTTTGGAATTCGTTTCCCCTGGTAATCGTCCCGGTCTTCCAGCGTGTCGAGGCACTGAAGAATGATCTCCGGGGGAGCTTTCCAGAGAGCGTCCCAGACAGTAGCCGGCGGTATTTTATTTCCGGCAAATAGAGCGCGGAGAATGGGCGCCTTCAGATCATCCTGCTTTTCAAACTGCTCGATCAGCACAGGTGTTGCTCCTGCCTGTGAGATCTTCTGCAACGTATCGACTGCCGTAACGCGGACAAACAGATCGGAGTCCTGCAGAAGCTTGGTAACCTGAGTGCTGAGGTCGCGCAGGTTTCTTTTCCCGATCGTTTCCAGCGCCGCTGCCCGGACGCGCCAACGCGAGTCCGAAAGGCGTTTCGCGACCGGATCTGTGATCGTCCCATGCTGGTTTGCTGCGAGAGCTTCCAGCGCGCTGATGACAACATTCTCCGAGGGATGCTCGAGCAGTTGGCTAACCGCCGTGATTGCCTCATCCTTGTCCCCATATTGTCCCAGACCTCGCAGGATTGCATGCAGAACGCTGTCGGTCTTTTCCCGGCCGATGTGTTCCAGAATGACTGGAACCGCGTGTTGTTTTCCCGCCTTGAACGCGGAATCAACGGCAGATTCCCGCACTAGCGGATCGGGCGAAGTGAGCAGCTCCGCGATGATGGGGAGAACCCCGGGCCCTGCCTCACCCAGGGAGCTGAGGGCTGTGGACTGCGCCTCCGGGGAGCCTAGCGCCAGATCACGGGCGAGAGCGGCCGCCTGTTTCGGCAGGCTCTGGAGGATAACCGCCCGGTACTCCGCATTTTTCAGCGCGGCCCTTGCTGCGGGTTCGAGACCAGGCTGATCCCGAAGAAAGGTTTCAATATGTGCGATCGCGGAAAACCCGTGAACTTCCAGTCGCTGCATCGCGCGCTCGGCCCGGTCGCGGTTGCCTGACATGATCTCCAGCGCCAACGCGCGGAAAGTGTCCTGGTTGAGAGTCACAACGGCTTGAGCCGGAGCTTTTCCCGTTTCGAGCCAGCTCCTCCAGCGGGCGATTGCTTCGGCGTTAGCTCCACCGGTTGCCTCCTCCTGCCAGGCATCGAATCCGAACGTTTCACCCGCGGCATCCTCGAGCAGGTCCAGGGCTCCGAGCCGGACGGCGAGCTTCTGATGCGCCAGCATCTCGACGAGCTTCACCTTCGGGAACGGCTCAAGGCCTTTCACCAGTGACCGAACCGCGGCCCTCTGATCATCGGTCCCCAGCGTCTCCAAAAGGTTCGGCCAGAGTTCGTCGGGCACTCCCTGTGTGCGGAATTCATCGAGTTGCTGAAGCGAAACGCCCACCTTTGGCGCCGCCTCGATCGCCTCGGCATTTGGCAGGAACGATGATGCGGCACAGACTGCCGCGAGTGCCAGCAGGCGCGTGAAAGGGCGGATCTTGGGATGCCTAATGCAACAGAGCATAAGCGACGATGTTCACATTGATCTCCAGCGCATTGCGGATCTCGTTGCCTCCGCAGCAGCAGCAACCGCTCGTGTTATGCGTGTCGTTCAATCCGTGGCGTGAATAAACACAGACAAGTTTGCCGTTCACCGAGATTCCCTCGAGCGATGCAGTCCCGCTCGATTTGGCGAGGTCGAGTTTCTCGATGGGGAACACCGTCTTGAAAACCGGATGCGTAAGCGGGATGGCTTCCATCGGGTTCTCCGGCAGCAGTCCTTTCAGCTCGCGGCGGAAGGCGTTGTCCCACTCGCCGCTGGAGCACCCGGAAGAGGCGAGGAGGAAACCACCACCTTTCAGGTACTTGGTGAGGTTTTCGCGCTCAGACGCCAGAAGCCGGAAGTCGCCCTCGCCAGTCATCACGATGAACGGAAAGTCGAACAGCTCCTTCGAGTCGAGCTTCACCGGCTTGAACCGCCGCTCAGTGACGATCGTGGTCTTCTGCTGCAGCGTGGTCAGGAAAGCGTCGGAGAAACAGCGGGAGGTTTTGTTGCCCGCGTAGATCACATTTGCGCATTGGACGACACCTTCTTTATCGGCCCGTGCTGCGGAGCAGCCGAGGGCAAGCAGGAGAACAGTCAGCAGGATTTGGCGAGCATTCATGGCTGTGAAGGTTGTGATGCGGGCGCGGACTCCGCCCTTTTGTTTCCGTCCGTCGAGAAATAGCGTTTCACCGCGTTGCGATAGATTTCCGGGACAGCCTCGACTGCCAAGGCTTCGCCCCGCTGATTCTCAGCCGGCTTCGAAGCGATTTCGTTCGAGCCGACTTCCGCTCCGGCTTCCGGGCGCCCGTTTCCGCTTCCGGAGCCCTTCTGATTACCGGAACCAAGCTGAGGATTTGCCCGCTGGGAAAAACGCATTCGCGAGGGACCGTACATCGGGAGCTGCGGCATTTTCCCCTTCATCGCGAATCCGCTGTCGCTCCGTCCACCGAAGCCGCTGCCTCCGGTGAGGCCTTCGCCGGATTTATCCCCGCCATTATCGCCATTTCCGCGCTTCTGGATCAGAGAACGCATCAATTGTTGCAGCGTCTGTGTCAGATCTTGCGGCCAGGGGAACGAATCACCTTCACCCCGGCACATTTCGCAGAAACCATTCTTTCGGCGGAGCAATGCTTCCATCCTGGCAAGCGCTTCCGAGGCGCGGTCGCTCGCGACCTTGCTGTCGCCATTCTCCGCGGCCGTGGTCGCTTCGTCCATGGTGGCGGCGATCTCCAGTTCCTGCAGTCCCTTAATAAACTCGCGCCCTTCCTCCTGCATTTTGGCGAACTCCTCCGGCAGTCCGTTCAACGCACCTTCGAGTTCTTTCTCCAGCTGGCGCATTCCATCCGCCACTTCCGCCTGACGTTTTGCGAGATCCCGCAGAGCCTGTCCTGCCTGCGTCTCGCCGCGTCGGATCTGTTCGACGGTCCGGTTGAAGTCCTTCACGAGATTGCGCTGTTCCTCGATGCGTTCCTTGAACCGGCCCGCCTGTTCAAAGACGCTCGCCGCAGCCATCGCCCGGTCTCCTTTCTCCATTTCCTGCGCGAGGTCGCTCTCGCTGGCACCGAGACGCTCTTTCAGTCCGGGCACCGCTGCAAGCAACTCCTGAGGCTGCGCACGCCAGAGATCCTCTAGCTCTTTTGCGTTCTCAAACAGCTCCTTCATCGCGTTTTCCGACGCCTTTGCTAGGCCCTCATCGAGATCAAATAGTGGGAAATCCTTCGCCAGTTTGCCAAAGGTCTGTCCGGCATTTCGATGTGCCTCCAAGGCTTTCTTGCGTGCTTCCTCGGCTGCTTTTGCGTCCCCGGACTTCGCCGCTTTCTCGAGTTCTTCCAGAGCCTTGCGCGCTTCATCCATGGCTTCGCGGAGTGCGGCGTAACGCCCGGAGAACTCTTCCAGGGTGATCTGGTCACGGAGCATCTGTGCGTACTGCTCACGGGCGATGATGTGTACCCGTGCGGGTTCAGACATGCTGACGCCGAGGAGGTTCGGATTGGTGTCGCCAGCTTCCGCGGTGAGTTCGATCACCTGGCCGGGGACGAGGCCGAATGCGGCGAGGTTCAGCTTCCCATTGATCTCGTGCCGGCGTTCTCCGGTCTGTACAGATTGCGCCGCCGAACGCTCACGGTATCCGCTGAGCTGGCGCACGAGCGTCATGCGGGTCAGGCCCAAGTCATCACTGGCGGTTGCTTCCAAGGGCAGTTCGCTATCCGGAGTAGCAAGTACATCGCCGGCCGGCTGACGGAGTGCCACTTGCGGGCGTTCGTCAGGCGTAACCTTTTGCTCCAGTTGGAGCGGTTCCGACGCGGTGCCGAGGATGTCGCGAAGCTCGATTGCGAGCCGTGCCGGCTGGCGTGCCACCCAAGTGAAGCGGACCTGATGCGTCGCTTCCTGAACAGCGGCCACTTCCTGCGCTGGATCATTTCCCCCGGTGGACTGCAGGCGAAGCGTGCCGCTTCCAAGTGGCCGATTGCTGCGCACGCGGGCTGTGATCCGGCTTCCGGGGAGTGCGGCGAGATCCTGGGAACCGACCGCAAACTCGCGGCGTGGCAGCCCGGAGTAGGCGGGCGGTTCCACAGTGAGCAGGACATCCTGCACCTTGGGCTGCATCAACACTGAGATCGGCAACCATTCGCTACGCGCACGACCCACTGCGAATGCCACCTGAACCGGGGCGGCAACCTTTTCGAGCTTCCGGGAGAAGCGGTCTGCATTTTCGTGGAACGCAGGCGAATCTTCGACACGGCCCGTAGCTGGATCGCGGGTGAGACACCGCACCGGGCTTGTGATCTTCCCTCCGGTGATCTCTGCGGCGACCACCAGTTCTCCACCATATAGGACTTCCGCAGGCTTTGGTCCGAGAGCGAATTTCAGTGGGCTGTAGGGAGGAATATCCTCACGCGGCTGAAGCAGGCGGCGAGTGATGATCCACGACGCATCAGGCGCGGCTGCCGCGATGATCCCGAGGACAACGAGCAGTACGGCAAATTGGGTCGCGCCGCTGGTTACAGGGCGGCGGGGAAATGCGCGTGCACCCTTCAACGCGCGGAGTTGTTGCGCTGCATTGGCAACGGCGCGGCTGCGCAGCCAGTGAGACAATGACGTATCACTCTCGACTGTTTCACCCCCGGTCAGTTCCAACGCCGAAAGCACCTCTCTCCGATCCGATCCAATCGCACGATCCGCCTCCACTGCGGCGTCGCGGCGCAGGAAAAGAAGCACCTTCCAGGCAGCCCACAGGACTCCGGCAAGTGCCACCAGCGCGAGCACGTTCCCAATCAACCGCCGGGTGGAATCATC
>CBINJX010000286.1:0-6550 GCA_966251085.1 uncultured Verrucomicrobiales bacterium | reverse complement strand
ATTGGCTGTCGCCCTGACTTGGAACCTGATCCGCACGCTCACGCTGGTGGCCATTGCTGCAGGCTGGAACACGAGTGTGATGGACCGGTGGCATGATCATATTGGACTCACCGTGCTGATCCTTTCGTTTGGATCTATTTTCGGACTGGCTCGGTTGGCCCGGGGGCTGGATGAAGTGCAGGCATCTGCTGCCGAGGGTGGGAACGGTTCCGGATCGTCGCGCTTCTCAATCGTCGCATAGAAGGCGTCGCAATCGATATGCGCCAGCGGTCGAGCTGTGGTATCAATCCGGGAATACGGTGAAGTCGCAGTCCTTTAGCTGGACGGTGCAGTGGCCCGGGGATCTCGCTGCAATGCGTGAGGTACAGATTCCACATCAGACCTGGCGTCTGATGAAGTTTACCAGCGGTACTAACCGGACATGGCAGGATGAACAGGGGAATCCATGGTCCGCATATTACCTCGAGTGGGCTCCGGGGCGAACCGCACAGATGCTCGCCCAGGTGCATCGGCCCGATGTCTGCCTTCCGGCAGCGGGCAAGACGCTAGTCGCCGAGCGCAGCACTCAGATTTTTACGGTGCACGGTGTTTCGTTTCCATTTCGTCATTACGTGTTCGATGACGGTGGTAAACCTCTGCATGTGTATTTCAGCCTGCAGACGATGGATTCAGCGGGCGGAGGTGGTGATTCGAGGTTGGCTCCCTACAACGGTCTGCAACTGGAGAATCGTCTCGCCCTCATTCGCGAGCGCCGTCGCAACCGGGGACAACAGCAATTGGAGCTAGGTGTCTGGGGGATCGAGGATGAAGCGGAGGCTGCGGCTGCATTGCTGCGCCATCTCGAGCGTATTGTCGTTGCCCGGCGGTAGCTCGCGGGCCCATTCAGCTCTATCTGCAGCCTCAGAGCAGACGGAAAAGTGGACGAGCCGTCCCGGCTTTCGTTTGTCGATCAGAGGCTCAGCGGCGGGACGACGCTGTCACTGTCATTTCCCAACAGAAACGCCTCAGGAAAACTCGTTGCCGGGATTACTACGCATACGTATAGCTGCCGACGACGTTTCTTCCTCCGCCATGAATCTTCCCCATCTTCCCGCCCTGCGCCGTGGAAAGCCTTATGAGAGCCTCGACAGCGTCGAGGTGGTGAATCATCGGACTGGTGAGCCGATGGCCCGAGTCAGCCAGGTGAATGCCGGTATCATCCGCAAGGATCTCGCAAAGATCGGTGAGGCGCGGGCTGCGCTGAAGAAGTTCACCGTGGAGGAACTGATCGCGATTACCGCAAAGGCGGGAGATCTCTTCCTGAATGCCGAACTGCCGCTGGGTGACAAGGGGCACATGCAGACGGCCGAGGAATACGTTCGGACCCTCTCCGCGACCAGCGGCCTGCCGTACGTGATGGTGCGCCGTAACATGCAGAAGATTCACCATGCGATGGCTAACATGCGCACGGTGTTGAACGGCCTCACCCGTGGGTTGCCTCTGGAGGTGATCGATCAAGGATTCGGTCAGCAGAGCGGTGCGGCAGTTTCGTACTATCCGACGACAAACGCACTTGGTCTCGTGATGCCGAGCAACTCGCCGGCGGTGAACTCCCTGTGGCTTCCGGCATTTGCGCTGAAGACCCCGGTGATCATCAAGCCCGGCCGCGAGGAGCCCTGGACTCCGTACCGTCTGATTCAGGCATTCATTGCCGCAGGCGCTCCGGCGGAAGCGTTTGGTTTCTACCCGACGGATCACGAGGGTTCGGGCGAAGTGATGAAACTTTGCGGACGCGCGCTGATCTTCGGTGACGCCTCCACCGTGGAGCAGTACCGGAACAATCCGAAGTTCAGCGTACACGGTCCGGGCTGGAGCAAGGTGCTGATCGGTGAGGATCAGATTGAGAACTGGCGCGAGTACATCGATCTCATCGCGATGAGCATCGCCGAGAACGGCGGACGCTCCTGCATTAACGCGAGCGCGGTGGTGGTGCCGAAATACGCAGCCGAGATCGCCGATGCCCTCGCGCAGAAGCTTGGTCCTGTGGCCCCGACTGAACCGGACGACGAGAATGCAAAACTTTCCGGATTCGCGAACCCGAAAATGGCCGACTTCATCGACTCCTCAATCGAGGACGGATTGCAGATGCCGGGAGCGACCGACGTTACCGCGAAGTATCGCAACGGTTCACGCAAGGTGGACAACGGCGCAGGCGTCTATCTGCGTCCGACCATCGTGCTGTGCGATTCCTTTGAACACCCGCTTGCGAACAAAGAGTTCCTCTGCCCGTACGCGAGCGTCGTGGAAATGCCGCAGAGTGAGATGCTGAAGAAGATCGGCCCCTCGCTCGTCGTGACGGCTATCACCAAGGACCCGCAACTCACCGCGGAACTACTCGATTCGCCGCTGATCGATCGCCTCAATCTCGGCCCGGTGCCGACGATGAAGATCTCATGGGATCAGCCGCACGAGGGGAACATGTTCGAGTTCCTCTACAAGCGCCGTTCCATTGAGCGCGGTTGGTAGTGGGAAAAGTACTCAGTGCTCAGTGCTCAGTGCTCAGTGCTCAGTGCTCAGTGCTCAGTGCTCAGAATATCCAGATCCATGCCTCCCGTAAGTGCCCAGCGTTCCGCCAGGTGCTCAGAACTGACTTCTGAGCACTGAGCACTGAGCACTTCCTCCTACTCAGTCAAAACCGTCACCCAACATCCCTCCATGATCCGAAACGCCCTCCAGATTTCGATCGCGGCGCTGCTGTTTGCTGCACCGCTGGCAGCCACTGCCCAACAGGCTCCGAAACTCAACACTGCAAAGCTAGCCGAGATGCCCCGGCGGCTGCAGGAGTTTATTGACCAGGGCGCTCTGTCCGGCGCCGTCGCGCTCGTGCAGCGTGGTGACGACGTTCAGGTTACCACCATCGGAATGCGTGATCTGGCGAACAACGTGCCAATGAAAGAGGACGATCTGTTCTGGATCGCCTCGATGACAAAGCCGATGGCGGCGATCTGCGTGGCGATGCTCGTAGAGGAGGGGAAGATGAGCTTCGAGGATCCGGTGGAGAAACATCTGCCGGAGTTTCGGGGGCAATGGCTCGTGAGTGAGGATGGGAAAGAGAAACGCACCCTCGTGCGTCCGGCTCGCCCGATCACGATTCGCGATCTGATGACCCACACCGCCGGTCTCGGCGATGTGCCCGCGCCTCGCCCGGACTCCACGCTTGCTGAGCTGACGATGGCTTATGCTCGGGAAGCGCTGCGGTTTCCTCCAGGCAGCAAATGGAGTTACTCGAATCCCGGAATCAATGTTCTGGGCCGCCTGGTAGAGGTCGGGAGTGGACAGCCTTTTGCGGAGTTCATCCAGCAGCGGCTTTTTAATCCACTCGGCATGGTCGATACCACCTTTTGGCCGACGCCCGAACAGGCGAAGCGCATCGCAAAGAGCTACGGTCCGGGGGAAGGCGGCAAGCTCAAGGAGGTGGAGGTCTACTTCACGAAAGGACCGATTTCGGACCGCAGTCGCACTCCTTACCCTGCCGGCGGCCTGTATTCCACTGCGCGCGACGTGGCCAAGCTCTATCGTATGATGCTGGCCGGCGGCACTGTAGATGGACGCACCTATCTCAAGAAGGAGACCGTCGCGGAGATGACCAGGACGCAGACCGGAGACATCAAAACCGGTTTTGTGGACGGGATGAGCTGGGGGCTCGGCTTTCAGGTCGTAAAGGAGCCGAAGGGCGTCACGGCTTCACTTTCCCCGGGAACCTTTGGCCACGGCGGCGCCTATGGCACGCAAAGCTGGGGAGACCCCAAACGGGGATTGATTTACGTCCTAATGATCCAGCGTGCCGGTCTTCCGAATGGCGATGCTTCCGACATGCGCCGGGTCATGCAGGAAGTTGCCAGTCAGGCCGCAGAGTAGGCAATTGCTCTTTTCACGCTAGTGCTAACCCGGAGCCGGGCCGCGCTTGAACGGTTCGGCTCCAATTTCAGTCTCACGCCGATCGCATGCACTCCATCTCTCCTCCCGCTTCGCCCCTCGTCGGACTTGGTGCGTTTGACTATCAGCCAAGAACGCGACTGATCTTTGGTCCTGATACCATCGAGCGAGTCGGGGAGTTGGCGCGGGATCTTGGTGGACGACGGGCTTTGCTGGTCACGGATCGCGGCATCGTCTCCGCCGGTCATGCGGGCCGGGCTGTGGGATTTCTTGAAGCAGCCGGGCTACAGGTGGAGGTCTATGATGCGGTTCGCGAGAACCCGACGACCCGCGATGTGGCTCAATGTCTCGAAGTAGCGCGTCGTGCCGAGATCGATATCCTGATCGGCCTCGGAGGTGGCAGCTCGATGGATACCGCCAAAGGCTGCAATTTCATTCTCACCAATGGCGGCGAGATGAAGGACTACTGGGGTGTCGGCAAGGCCACGAAGCCGATGCTGCCGCTGATTGCCATTCCGACGACTTCTGGAACCGGCAGCGAATGTCAAAGTGCCGCCCTGATTGCCGATGAAACAACGCATCAGAAAATGGCCTGCCTCGATCCGAAGGCAGCAGCACGCGTCGCGATTCTCGATCCGGTGCTGACACTCTCTCAGCCGCCCCGCGTAACGGCAGTCACCGGTGTGGATGCACTGGCGCACGCTCTCGAGACGGCCGTCACCAAGAAGCGCAACGCGATTTCGTCGATCTTCTCGCGGGAAGCCTTTCGCCTCTGCCTGGAGAGTCTTCCGCGTGTGCTTTCACATCCGGACGATCTCGAGGCGAGAGGCCGCATGCAGCTGGGCGCAGCCTTCGCCGGAACTGCGATTGAAAACTCCATGCTCGGAGCTGCGCACTCCGCCGCAAACCCGCTCACTGCGCACTTCGGTGTGGTGCATGGTCACGCGGTTGGCGTGATGCTTCCCGGGGTGATTCGCTACAACGCCCTGCAGGCCGAGGCTCGGGAACAATATGAACAGCTCGCGCGCGCAGCGGGGCTGGAGTCACTGGACCAGATGCTGGAGCAAGTGCGTGAGATTCTCGAACTCGCCCAGTTGAACAAGCTCTCGGAGCAGGTACGTATGCAACGTACTGCGATTCCGGAACTCGCTGCTGAAGCAGCAAAACAATGGACCGCAAATTTCAACCCGCGCCAGATCGGGGCGGACGACTTTATCGAACTCTACGAAGAGATTTTTGCATGACCACACGGATTCTCCTCGCGAGCATCGCACTCGCCGTATCGATTACTGGAGCGCAAGCTGATTGGCCGATGCATCGCGGGGGGCCACAGCTGCAGGGTGTAGCCAAAATGGCTGCGCCCGCGGAGCCGAAGGTGGCATGGACGTTCAATGCTGGTAAGCCTGTGAAAGCGGCGGCAGCCATTGCAGGTGGAAAGGTGTTTTTTGGCGATGACGGCGGAACCGTGCACGCGCTGGATCTCGCGACGGGCAAGGAGGTGTGGACCTTCAAGACGGAAGGCGCCATTGAGGCTACCCCACTCGTGATTGGCGACACCGTGTATATCGGGTCCAGCGACGCAAAGCTGTATGCTCTGGAGGCTGCGAACGGAAAACAGAAGTGGGCCTACGAGACAGGAGACAAGGTGCTCGGCGGCGCTAATTACGCGAAGTCGCCGAACGGTGACGCGACGTGGATTCTGGTAGGTAGTTACGATTCCAACCTGCACTGCGTCGATGCGGCCACGGGCAAGGCGGTCTGGACCCATACGACGGATAACTATATCAACGGCACCCCGGCTCTATTGCCAAGCGGTGAAGTGCTCTTTGGCGGCTGTGATTCCTACATTCACGTCGTGAACCTCGCAGATGGAAAAGCGGTCCGGCAGATCGAGGCAGATGCCTACATTGCGTCGTCCGTTGCGGTGAGCAACGACGGGCGCGGATACGTTGGAAACTACGGAAATCTCGTCCTCGCGTTTGATCCCAAGGCAGGCTCGATCCTCTGGAGCTATCGCGAGCGCAACTTCCCATATTTTTCGTCCGCAGCTGTAACGGATGACCGTGTGATCATTGGCGGTCGCGACAAGCGTTTGCATTGCATTGAGCGCTCCACAGGGAAAGGGCTGTGGCATTTCCAGACTCGAGGACAAGTGGATAGCTCACCTGTGGTTTGCGACGATGCCGTTGTCGTCGGCTCGCAGGACGGCCGCATCTATTCGGTTGATATTGCAGATGGAAAGGAGCGCTGGGCCTATGAAGTAGGCGCTCCTGTGACCGCTTCACCTGCCGCCAGCGATGGGTACATCGTTGTTGGCGCGGAAGATGGGACAGTGATTGCGCTCGGTGGGAAATAGAGCGCACCGCGGAAGCGTAACCGTCGAGAGGCGACTCTGTCCCGAGCTTCAGGCGAGGGACGTGCCGCCTCTGGAAGTGAATAGTAGAGGGTTTCGAGTTGAGAGCCACGCACCGGCAGATCGGAACGGGTAAGTGTGGCGATGCTGGGGCTGTTTACTGACTTCTGAGCAGATGTGAGCGCAAAAAGACGAAATCGCCGTTCGCATTTGACGTATCAACGCTCGCAGAGCGCTGTCTTGATCCCGGAGGGATACCAAGAAGGTAGCCGGTTGGTTTGC
>CBINJX010000285.1:0-6573 GCA_966251085.1 uncultured Verrucomicrobiales bacterium | reverse complement strand
GCTGGGCTGAGTTACTGCCGGTCCTTCGGACCTGAAAGGCGGCTGGCCGGCTCCGCCTCCGCACTTTTCTGTGCGCCGGGAGAAGGCGGTTTCTTTCTCTTCAGAGAAGGGGCATTTGACTGGGCTGATTTTCTAAAGCGGGGTTCGGGCTGAATGGCTCGATCAGCTAATCGTCCGTGCCACTTCGACATTACCAGAGCCTGTGCGAAACGGCTCTCAATCCGCTTTCTAAACGCGCTCTTAATCTCAAACGTAATCTTATTCTTCCTCCCTGCTTCCGGAACTGTGGGCAAGCGGGTGTCGGAGTAAGATTAAGATTAAGAAGGAACTCTCCTGCATGGGGCGCATCCGGATGAAACTTGCTGTAAGCACCGGACACTCTCCTGACAGGGACTAACCCCCAACCGGCATCTCGCCCTTGCCGGTACGAGTCAGCTCCAGGAACTGTTCAGCCATGCGTGCGAGCGAAAACTCCATTTCCACCGCTACTCGGCCGCGCTGCCCGAGTGTCCGTGCGCGGTCCGGCTCGGCCAGAAGTTCTTCCCATGCGTCTGCGAGGGCAATGGGATTGCCCGGTTCGAACAACACGCCGGCGCCTGTGGCTTCGATCAACTCGGGAAAGGCGCCATCGCGCGGCTGCACGACCGGAACACCTGCTGCCCATGCTTCTACTAGATACATGCCGAACGCTTCGCCGTATCTCGCCGGGACTGAGAGCAGAGTGAGTTTTTTCAGGAAGGCGATCTTCTCTTCACGGGTGACGTCCGGTTGGAAAACCGCAACCTCTGACAGGCCTGCATCAGCCAGCTTGCGTTTCTGTTCCTCGATATACCGGTCGTCACCGGTCGTGGTGGTTCCTACGCAGTGCAGACGAACATCCGGGAAACGGCCGCGTTTCTTCAGCTCGATGAAGGCCTCAACGACCAGCCCTAGGCCCTTGCCGGCGTAGAGACGGCCCAGGTAACCGATGGTGGGCGGCTGTGCCGGTACTTCCACTTCGCCAAACCCGTCGAGGGAAATCCCGTTCCACATCACCTGAAGCTGCTCGGGCTTGAGCCGCATGCGGGATGCCATGAGATCCCCGAAGTAGCGGCTCGGTGCGATGAATCGCTCCACATCCACTGCGCGATCTCCGAGTGCACTCCAGCATCGGGCGCTCCACGGCGTCTCCAGTGAGTCGAGGAAGCTATCCTCACCTTGCAGCGAACAGAAAACCGGAATCGCCAGATCCTTGCGGATACGGCGTGCGAGGCCAACCAGGAGGGCTGTGGAAAGCCAGACGGCATCTGGTTTCTCAAGGCGCAGCCACTCGACGAGGTTCTCCACTTCCTTAGCTTGATTGCCGTCTTCACCCAAGAGCATCGAATGGGTGAGCGAGCCCAGATCCGAGCCACCCGTCATTCCGCTGAATCGTCCTACCCACTTCAGCAACCCGCGTGAATCGAAGATCTGGTCCAGCCATCGCGGCGTGCGACGGAAGATCGGGAACTTCTGCTGCAGATAAACGTTGATCCCGCCAAAAAACACCGGCGCATCGCTGCTCGCGGAACTCTCGTCCAGGGTGAGCGGCAGATACATCGGCAGCATGATCGCCTCGTGCCCCATGCGAATCAGTTCCTTGGCGAGCGCATTATCCCGCATGCATACACCGCAGTGATAGGAGCCTGTGCCGGGTGTAAGGAAGACGAGCTTCATCTTGGACGGATGTTGAGGGGTTGAGCGTCGGTGCGTGTAGAACCTTTCCAATCAGGGCATCCTCCTGATCTTAATCGTACTCTCTCCCGTGGAGACATGGCATAAAGGCGATTACGATTGGAATTAGGATTACGATTAAGAGGCTCTCCAATTGGGATAAACCTTTATCTTGCAGGAGTCCTACTCACGCAAATCATAGCAGATGAGGCGGGATGGTATGCCGTCGGCCGAGCGATCGTTCTGGCACACATAGAGCAGCCCTCGGCTGAGTGCGGGAAGGGTCCATGTTTCCGGCGCATGGAAGAGCTTCGCGCGCTGGAGGACCTTTGCGCCTCCGCGGGATAGATCGAGCTTCAGTAATTCGCCGAATTCACCCAACGCCAGGAATGCTCCCTCGGCAGCCAGCAGACTGCCACGGCCAAACTTCCCGCCAAGATCGTCCCGCCATAGTTCCTGCCCACTCGCGACGTCGTACGCAACGAGTTCTGCCAATCTGGGCGACTGGCCATCAAAACCGAAAATGACGCCGTCCTTTACCACGGGTGTCATGAAATAGGCACCGAACTTCTCCGCCTTCCAGACAGGCTTTGCCGAGAAGCCGGAGGTGATTTCTACCATCTGCCCACCGGAGCCATAGGATTCGGTGACAAATACACGGCTGCCGGCGACAACGGGGGACGAGGCGTTGACAGACTCCGCAATGTCCGCGCGGTGCGGCGTGGTGTTCAGGACCTTGCCGGTATTTGCGTCAATAGTCAGCAACCCACCGGTCGGTGGCCTGCTTTCGCCTCCGGCAAAGACCAGGATGCATTCGCGCCCGTGCAGTGTAGCAGGAATCGGTGAGGCATAACTCGCACCCCATTCGTGCCGAGTTTCCCACACCTGCTTTCCAGTCGCGGTGTCGAGTGCAACCACGCAGAGGTCGTCCTTGGCGCCGACGTTGAGAATGAGTCGCTTGCCCTGTACCAGTGGAGTGGAGCCAAAGCCGAAGAAGTTCAGCTTCATCTCCAATTCCGTGGCGAGGTCCCGCTTCCAGAGCAGTTTGCCAGTTGCAAGGTCGAGACAATGGAGCTGCCCTGTAACGCCAAAAGTAAAGACGCGTCCGTTTGCGGTAACCGGGCTCGTCCGTGGACCGTCACTTGCGCCGTAGCGGTCCTGATAGGGAGCTGCGTAATCGAAACGCCAGAGGCGCTCTCCATTTTCCGCGTGGAGGCAGTCGATTACCTCGCGGTCGCTGATGCGGTGAAACAGCACGAGCCGTCCCTCGCTGATTGCCGGGCATGCCCAGCCTTTACCTTTCTCCACCTCCCATACTTTCCGGAGACCGGCCGCGGGCCACTCTTTCAGGAGCTTCGTCTCGGGACTGGATGCGTTATGTGCCGGCCCGAGGAACCGCGGCCAATCGCTGGTATTTGCAGTTGGGGAGAGTGGTTTTGGAGCGTGATGGAAAACAGCATTTGGAAGTTCCTCGGCGAAGCACGAGAGGCACAGAAGGAGGGATGTGACTCCTATCGGCCAATGCTTTGCCCTTCCGCCCGTAAAGCGGAGGGCTCGCAATACTTCTCCTGGCACTGCCATATCATGCCACTACCGGCACACGCCCATGCGGCAATTCAGGCGGTAACTGTGCGAACTCTTCGATCGCGCCAAACAGCTCGCGAGATTTGTCTTCGAACACGTCGCCGATCAGGCAGTCCGTAAGACGGCTGCGCAGCTGCGGATAGGTCTTAATGACGCGGCCGAACGAGAAGTTCGCATCATAAAACGCGTACACGAGCTTCCTCATGGTCTCGATCGCAGCACAGAGTTGCTCTCCGTATTCGCTGAAACGCGCACAGCTCACATCGCCCGCAGTGAGCGCTTCATCAATCGCGTCCGCCGCGAGTTCGCCACTCTTGAGCGCCAGGAAAACGCCGCTGGAGAACACCGGATCGAGGAATGCAAACGCATCGCCCGCCAGCACCAATCCATCACCGGCGCAGAACTTCGACCGATAGGAGAACTCACTGGTTACAAAGTACTCACCAAACTGCTCTCCCACGCTGAGATGATCCTTGATCCAGACATTTCGCTCGATTTCCCGCTTGAAGACCTCGGCTGGATCTTTGCTGTCGGAGAAGAGGTAATCTTTCTCCGCAACGACACCGACGCTGATGATGTCTCCCCGAAGAGGAATGTACCAGAACCAGCCGCGGTCGGCGACGTACGCTACCGTGGTGTTGCCTTCGTCGATGCCCGGATCGCGTTTTGCTCCGCGATAGTAAGTCCAGACAGCGATCTTGTTGAGCTGTGGATCTTTGACCCGCCATCCATCGCGAGCGACTGCCACCTGGTCGCGTCCGGAGCAGTCCACCGTCACAGGCGCAAAAACTTCACGAGCCACTCCGTCTGTGCCCATCACCTCGACCCCGATCACCTTGCCGGAATCATCCTTGAGCACTCGCTTCACGGTCGTCTCCTCGTGCACCTCGGCGCCTTTCTTCCGGGCATTATCGAGGAGCATGAGGTCGAAATCCGCGCGTTCTACCTGCCAGGTCGTGGCACTGGGATGATCGGTGTGCTGGAAGAAATAGAAAGGCTGCGATTGCCGGCCATCCTGCGTCACGAACTGTACACTGTGCTTTTTCGTGTACGCGAGACGCTCCATCTCGGGCAGTACGCCGAGCCGGTCAAAGGTGTACCAGCAGAACGGCATCAGCGATTCGCCGATGTGATACCGGGGAAACTTCTCCTTTTCGAAAACAACAACGCGGCGTCCTTTCTCCGCGAGGAGTGCGGCGGTAGTGGCTCCGGCGGGACCTCCGCCGATCACGATTACTTCATACGAGTTCGTTGCAGTCATTCGTGTGCAAGATTCCTTTCGTTGGGAGGGGAGTTACGGACGCAAAACTTCCACGATTCGAGCAAGGAGCCGGTCTCCTTCGCCAAGTAGTTCATTGCTGCGGCCATAGAACGCGTGGGCGTCTGTGGCGCCGAAGATAGCATTCATCTCCGCATCCGAACCGAGCCGGAAGAAGGCTTTGGGCTGGGAGCGGTATTTGATGTTGTAGCGGTTGAGCAGACCTCCGAGCGGTAGCCTGCCTTCGATGATCAACTCCCGGAGTTGCGGGGCAAACGCATCGAGCTGGATCTCGATTGCGCCATACTCGACAGGGAGATTGTTCTTCTCGATGTGCAGGACCACTTCGCGGCGATATGCCTTCTCCGTGTGCTCCCGGTGCAGGACCTCCAGGACGATATTGCCGTCATGGAAGTTTTCGAGACGGGAGGTCATATCGCCATTGTGGACGAGCAGGCGGCGGTATGGCTCGGGCATCTTTTCCGCCTCCACCAGCTCAAAGCTCGGCAGCATGCGTCCACCATTGCGGCGGAAGAATGTCAGCGGATAAAGCAGCTCTGTTTCTGGGGGCGCGGAAATCATGTATAACGCGAGTGTTGATGCTGCGGCAGGAAGAAGGCGTGGAGCAGGGTATCCACTTTCAACAGGGCCGCACGGTGGAGGATGAGCCAGTCGCCTTCGACGGTGAGCAGACCGCGCCTCTGGAGGTCGTCGAACTGCTGATGAAAACGGTCGAGGATATCGACCCCAAACTTGTTGCGGAAATATGCCTGCGTCACGCGGCCGAGCTTCATCTGGAGGATCAGCTCGCGGATCATCCGTTCCTCCGGCGTGGTCGCCATCGCACGGGCAATTGGCAGTTCGCCGCGATCGACGGTCTCGATGTACTGCGTGATCTCGGTGAGATTCTGGAAGTGAACGCCTCCGATATGGCTGAACGAGGCAACGCCGGAACCGATCAGATCCGCACCCTGCCATAGCAAGTCGCGATACAGGAATTTCGTTTTCTGCGGATCGCGTACGGCCGTGTAACCGCTGGTCACGGTGTAGCCGACCTTCTCGAGTTCGCTGAAAGCGTAGTTCACCCAGAGCCGTTTCGTTTTCCAGTCGGCAACAGGCGCCACGAGTTTCCCAGCGGCTTTCATCTCCTTGTAGATGCCCGTGTTGTAGGGCACTTCCATCTGGTAGATCGTGACGCTGTCCGGCTGAAGTTCGATGGTTTTGCGGACGTTCTCCCGCCAGAGTTCATCGGTCTCCTCGACCATGCCTGCGATCAGGTCGATGTTGATCTGCGGGAAGCCGACAGACCGGGCGAAACCGTAGGCGCGGAAGATTTCATCAGTGCGGTGCGCGCGGCCGTTGATCTCAAGGATGTGACTGTTGAAATGTTCCACACCGAGTGAAAGTCGGGTGACACCGATCTCACGCAAGGCAGTTAGCTTCTGCTCCGTAAGCGTTCCCGGCTCGGCCTCGAAGGCAACTTCCTGCGCTTCATCCCAGGGTAGCAGAGCCTTCATGCGATCGGTCAGCGAGCGCAACTGGTTCACCGAGAGATAGCTCGGCGTGCCGCCGCCGAAGTAGATGAAGCTCGGCTTACGCCCGTTGATGAAGGGCGACGTTGCATAACGCTCCAACTCCTTCATTCCCGCATCGAGATAACGCGCGATCTCCGAGGCGTTTTTGTCGGTGTAGACGCGGAAGTAGCAGAAGTGGCAACGTTTCCGGCAGAAGGGGACGTGGAAATAAACGCCGAGGGGCGTGCCGGGCGCGGCTGGCGTCTGGATCAGTTCCTGTACAACTCTCGCCGATCCGGCATCCCAGAAGTGAAACGGCGGATAGTTGGCGACGAAGTAATTACCGGCCGTGGTTTTATCGTCATCGCGGTCGAGCAGTTGCTCGATGGTGTCTGGGGCTTCGGTGCTCATTCGAAAAGAAAGCGCTGCGGCTTGGCCGGCAGGCTCGCGTAGGAGCCGAAGGGGCGCATTGATATTGTGTGTATGCGTATTAATCGGGGGCGGGGGGAATCCTTAGAGAGGAGA
>CBINJX010000284.1:0-6578 GCA_966251085.1 uncultured Verrucomicrobiales bacterium | reverse complement strand
CCACTCTGCCGCTACTTCAGCGTCTGCAGATACGCCTGCACATCCGCGAGTTCCTGCGGCTTGAGGATCAGGCCCATCGGCGGCATCGGCGAGGCGCCGAGCGCTTCGTAGCCTTTCGCGAGCACTTTGTTCGGCTCGACGAGGCTTTCCTGAATGTACTTCGCATCTTTCTGGGATGCGATTGTATCGAGGGCCGGGCCAACGGTGCTTCCCTGTCCTTTCACCTGATGGCAGAGCACGCAGGCGGCGGTCGTATGCTTGAAGAAGATTTCTTCGCCACGCTTTACGTCACCAGTGAGCAAGGTGTCCGAGGAATCATCCACCGGGACCAACTCACACAGCTTCACGTCGTCGAAGTAGCTATCACCGCGACCGACATGGAGAATGTTGATGCTGGCGACCGGACGATTTCCGCTGTCGAAGACTGTCTCCACGAGCTTCCAATCGCTGTCACGGCGTCTTACCTGCTCGGTTTCCGCACGGCCGATGTGGTCGTTCAGTGAAACTTTGCCGCGGAATGAGTGGGTCTTCACCCAGCCCGAAAGCTTGTACCGGGTATTCGGCTTCAGCTGCACATCCGCGTAGAAGCTGGTGTCGCCGTTCCCACGGGTGATGCAGCGCATCACACGCTCACCGCTATGGGCCAAGTCTGCGCCAGTGAGCACTTCCCACTGAGCGGTCGTGTTTGCTGGAAGCCCCTGATAGTCGCGGCGCTTCCAACCTTCGGGCAGGCCATCGGCACCAGTGGTTTCAAAGCCAGGATTCGGCAGCAGGTTCGGACCTTCCTTGAAGGAGAACGCCTTGTGTTTGGTTTCCAGCAGACTGGAGGCTTCGCGGAGCCACTCGTCCTGGGTCACCTGGGGATCCCGGCCGAGCTGTTGCACGAGGGTCTGAATCTCCTTCGTGGTCTGGAAGTCCGCCAGCTTTACAAGAGCGGCGAGGCGGGTGTGCGGCTGCGGGTCGGAGATAACACCAGTGCCGAAGAGCAGCTGCTGAGCGGCCGTATCCGAGCCAAGTGCGCGAATGGCGTTCCGGCGGAGATCGGCATCCTTGGCGAGCAGTGCAGACTTGTGGGTGGCTTCATCGAGCTGCCCCAGCCCGTGCAGAGTCCAAAGGGCGTGAACCGCAGCAATGGATCCGTCGTTCGCGAGCACCACTTTCTTCAGGGACTCCACCGCATCGGTCTTCTTCCCTTCCACGAGCATCCGCTGTGCAGTCAGACGCCAGAACTGGTTATCGCTTCCGAGTGCGGCGATGAGTTGATCGTTGTTCGCCTTTTCCAGAGAACGGATCGCCGGCTGTGTAGCCTTGTTCCAGACCACCCTGTAAATCCGGCCGCGCACGTGATCGCGCAGCGGGTTTTCGTGAGCACCGCCAACACCAGTTTTTGCGGTGTAACCGCCGTGCCCGGGACTGGGTGTCGGGTTGTGCTGGATGATGAAGTTCTGCCAGTCGGCAAACCAGACAGCGCCATCCGGACCGACCTCGGCAAAGACCGGCGACATCCATTCGTCGCTGCTCGCCACGAGATTGAACCCGTCCTTTGCCACGTACCCCGCCCCTTGCGGCTGCACGTCCATCAGCGAGATCAGCTTCATCGTCGGCTCTGTGACCAGAGCCTTGCCCTGCAACCGCTCCGGCAGGTTTGCGGAGTAGATAAAGGCGCTGCCAGCGGCCGCGGTATAACCGCCGAAGACATCGACCTGACGGTAGTTCGGAGTGATCGCGTGCGCCTTGTCCTCGACATTGATCTTCTTGGCGCTCATCCCGCGCATTCCTTCCGGGAACGCAGTGGCCGGGATACCACCGTAGAAGATCGGTGCGTTATTGGCAGTGCCACCGAACTGATCGCCCGCGGCATTCGTGCTGTGACCCCAGGAGTTGTTGGAGAACTGATGGAGGAACTCGATGGCTGAGCCGTCCGCCTTGAAGCGGTAGGTTCCCATCTGGAAGTTGTGCTGTTTGCCACCCACGGTCCCACGGAAGCCGGAGTAACCGACGCAGCCGTAGAGCCAGTTATCAAAACCCCAGTGGAGGCTGCTCGCCTGTGCATGCGTATCACCGATGCCCCAGCCAGTCATGATCTCCTCACGCACGTCGGCCTTGTCGTCACCATCCGTATCCTTGAGGAAAAGGAACCGGGGAGGCTGTGCGACAATGAGTCCGCCGTTTGCAAAGACGAGGCTGGTCGGGATGTTTAGCTTGTCGGCAAAGACCGTGAACTTGTCGGCCTTGCCGTCACCATCGGTGTCTTCGCAGATCTTGATCCGGTCGTTACCTTCACCGGTCGGCTTTACATCGTGCGGATAATCGCTGGTTTCCGCGACCCAGCAACGGCCGCGGGCATCCCATGCGAGGGCGATCGGTTTGGCGATATCCGGCTCGCTGGCGAAAAGCTCGAGGCGCATATCGGCCGGCACCTGGGTGCGCTCGATGCTGCCTTTGACGCTGAACGGATGCTGGTAGGTGACCGGTTCCGGTCGCTTCTCGTAATTCGCGATATTAGCGTTCGGCTCGCGTTTCTCCGGTTCACGCTGGGTGAGGAAACTCTCCCACTCGCTCTTCACCTTGTCGCCCACCGACCAGATGATCGCATTGCGGAGCATCTGCTGGAAGTCGGCATTGCGCCAGGTGCGTTGATCATGACCGCTCGCGGTGTAAAAGACGCGTCCTTTCCCCTGCTCACGCACCCAGGTCCACGGTTCGCGATGCTCGGGCTCGATCCGCTCCATCAGGATCTTGCGGCCCTGCTCGTTGTGCCGATCGTGCACGTAGGTCTCATCCCACGTCTCCCACTCCTTCACACCCTGCATGATCGGATGATCCTTATCGACGATGGTCGGCTTAAAGATCTCACCGCCATGCGACTTGAAGCGGCCGCCGACCAGAGCAATGAAGCGCGGCTCGTTTCCGAAGCAGGCGCTCGCGCAATGGATCGGAAGGAAACCGCGCCCGCTCTCCACGAACTCATTCAGCGCCTCGAATTCCTCGGGCTTCATGTTTTCGTGATTCGCGTAAAGCATCACCGCATCGTAGCGGCTGAGCGTCTCGCGATTCAGGCAGTCGGTTTTCGTGAAGTAATCGAAGTAGATCGCCTCCCGTCCCATCTTCTCCATGAGCAGTGGGACATAGGCGTTACTGTTGTGATGTGTGCTGTCATGACCGAGGAACAGCACCCGGATCGGACCATCAGCAGCCTGAGCAGCCGCGGCCAGAACAAGAGAGAGCGCAAGAGAGAGGAACTTCTTCATGGCGGGGACAACTCCGAGATGAACACGAAAGTGAAATTTCGCCAGCCGGGGTGTAAGACGACTTTTATTGAATATCGGCCATAGACACGGCACCTATTCCGTCACTGCCCCTCCCCGCATGGATAATCCCACACTCACTCGGGAACGATTTCTTCGCCGGATCAGTTCGGATACTCCATTCTACCGGCTCTTCGACTGCATGCCGGATGTGGCGTTCTTTGCCAAGGACACTCAGTTCCGTTTCATGTGCGCCAGCCAGCGGTTTATCGAGCGGTTTGGCTTCCGTGATGAAACGCAGGTCGTCGGCCGCAACGACTTCGACCTGTTCCCGTCACGCCTCGCGGAGAATTTCCGTCGGGATGACGAAGAGATCATCTCCACCGGAGCCTCAAAGCTGAACATCATGGAGCTGTTCTTCACCGATCAGGGCATTCCGGATTGGTTCGTCACGAACAAGCTCCCCCTCCGCGATCGCCGCGACCGCATCATCGGAGTGATGGGCACCGTACACAGCTTCGCGGGACGCCGCGAGATCCTGCAACCTTATCTCCAGCTCGATAAAGCCGTCGCATATATCCGTGAAAACTTCCGTCGGGGAGTGACCGTCAAGGAGCTTGCCTATGTCGTGCACCTTTCACCGCGGCAGTTGCACCGGAAATTCGTCGAGGCTTTCGGATGTAGCCCGCAATCATTTATCCTGAAGCTCCGGATGCAGGCAGCCTGCGAGGCGCTGCAGAAGGAAGGCTCCCAGATCAGTGAAGTCGCGAGAGAACTTGGCTTTTGCGATCAGAGCGCGTTCACCCAGCTCTTCCAGAAGCATGTGGGACTCACACCGCTGAAGTATCAGAAGCGGTATCGGCTGAGGCGAGGCAGTGAGATCAGCCCCGAGAAAGAGGTTACTCCCGAGGAATAGCCACGTCCGCTTCGCTCAGGACCTGAAATCAGCTCGTTCGAATCGTATCACTTTCCTGACACCATGGCGGCGGCCAGTGGCACAACCGCCCTGCCGATCTGCGTCACTGGCATTCCCTTTTTGCGGCCAGTCCTCCTCTTCCCTACAGGCGCTCACCTCACCTGATTCGACTCTTTGTTCTCCACCCACCGCACTGCATGCCGCACCAGCTCCGTGGCACTATCAAGCCCGAGCTTTTCTTTGATATGTCCCCGGTGCACGGCGACAGTTTTGTGGCTGAGGTGAAGCTGCTCGGCAATCTCCTTGGTGCTCTTCCCCTGCCCGATCAGTTGGTACACGTCGAATTCGCGGTCGGTGAGCTTTTCGACGGGCGAGTTGGAGCCACGCGGCTTCTGCGAGGAGAATAGATCGAGGATCTTGGCCGCAATTCGCGGGCTCACACAGATCTCCCCCGCGAGAATCCGGTGAATGGCCTCCAGCATCTTTTCACTACCCGCCTCCTTCATCAGATACCCACGCGCTCCGGCCCGTAGAGCCCGCTCGGCGTAAAACATCTCGTCATGCATCGAGAAGACCAGGATCTGCACATCTGGGAATGCCGCCTTCATATCCTTGATCAGATCGAGGCCGCTGCGCCCGGGGAGGGTGATGTCCGTGATCAGCAGATCCGGATTGCACTTCGGGATCTCGCCCAACGTGCTCTCCGCACTTCCCGCGTCCCCGCAATACATGAGCCCCGGCTCTCCATCGATCAGGCGGCGGAGGCTGTCGCGCATCATCGGATGATCATCCACCAGAAAGATGCGCCTGCGGACAGGCTCCTGCGATTTGGAAGAACGGGCACTCATCGTTGTTTCGGGATCGAGCAAAGGATGCGCACTCCTTCGCCGGGGTTGGAGCGAATTTCCACCCGGGCGCCGATCAGGCGTGCTCGGTATTGGATTACCTGCAACCCCATGCCTGGTTTGTCGGAGGTTTCCTGTGGAAGCCCGCGGCCATTGTCCTCGATCATCAACTCCAGTGAGTGACCGCGATCTTCCAGATGGAGCGTAATGCATGTCGCTCCCGAGTATTTCAGGGAGTTGTTCACCGCCTCCTGGGCGATCCGGTATAGGTGAGTGGCCGCCGAGGTGTCATAGAGGTTTACAGGAGTCTCACACACGAACTCACACGCGACACCTGTGCGCGCGGTGAGATCTGCAAGATTATTGAGCGCAACCATCAATCCCTCCCCCTCCAACCGCACCGGAGCGAGACCGTGCGCGAGTTGACGTGCTTGGGTGATTGCCTGGCGGGTGTATTGTGCAATTTCTTCCGCGGACTTTCGCAGGTCTGGTGCGGTCGTTTTCAGTGCGCGGGCAAGTGTATGACTCATTAACTCCAGAGCAGTCAGCTGCTGCCCTAAGCCGTCGTGAAGCTCGCGTCCGAATCGGCGCCGCTCATCTTCGCTGATCTCCAGCACCTCGCGTTCGAGACGTCGCTGCTCGGAAACGTCGTGAACGAAGCCAAAAAACTCTCCCTGATCGGCACGCAGTGAGACTTCCACCTCGATCTGCTTTCCATCACGCCGGCGCAAGCGGGTGGCGAAACGCAGAGAGCCATTCTTTCGTAACCGGCCGAGCAACTCGTCCACCTCCTGAGGGAGGAGCACCGCCTCAATGTCGCTGATCCGCATCCGCACCATTTCCGCAGGGGTGTAATCAAGCATCACACAGAGCGACTCGTTCACCTCGTGAAATTGCCCGCTCCCGTCAAACCTGACAAAACCGTCGAGCGCCGTCTGGATGACTTTTTGATGCCGTTGCTCGCGGCGCCGGATGGTGTCATTTGCTTCGACGAGTTTGCGCTCCCGCTCCACCACTGCGAGCGCCCGGCGGACAATTGCAGGCAGAAACTCCAGCAGCGCCGTGTCCTTCATCACATAATCCAGCGCCCCCTGCTTCATGATTTCTACGGCAGTCCGCTCATCGCCATGGCCGGTCACCACGATAAAGGGCGTTTCGATCCCGCGCTGCCGCAACCGCTGCACCAGCACGGGAGCAGGGAGATCGGACAGCTTCAGGTCAAGCAGCAGGAGATCGGCCGGATGATCCTTCAGCCACTCGATCGCGGCCTCGCCGCTATCCACACCTTCGACGTCGTAATTCTCACGGCGAAGTACATCGACCATGAGAAAAAGGAGCCCCTCCTCATCATCTACGACCAGGAGTCGCGGCGGACGATTTTCTGCGGAAACAGTCATTCGGGTGGTTGGGAGTTAAGAGACGGGTCCAGCGTGCGTCTCAGCCTCTTACTCTTAATCGTAATCTTAATCTTAATCTCTCCCACGAACCGCGGGGAGGAGAGTAAGATTACGATCAAGAGCGCTGAGCCCCCGGGCTCTACGCTTTCGGCGGCTCTATCTTGGGGATCTG
>CBINJX010000283.1:0-6581 GCA_966251085.1 uncultured Verrucomicrobiales bacterium | reverse complement strand
CCAATCCTCCGTCTTCCCAACCAACCCCGCCCTCACCGGATTATTCCTGATGTAATCCGCTTTCTCCTCGAAACTCTCATTTTGCCGCAGGCGATGATCAAAGAATCCTCGCTGCCAATTTACTCCCGCTCGGAAGGCGATCCAATGCTTCCAATCGGAGATAGTCTTCTCCATTGCCGGGCTTCCGAGAGGAAAGCTAAAGAGCGCGTGACAGTGATCCGGCATCGCGAGGAACAAATGAGTCCACCATAGCGTTCGTTGGTTCCGATGCTGAACCGAGTCCACGAGTTCCGCCCAACACTCAGGTGTTGCGAGTTGATTTCGGCCACGCGGCTGTGTGGTGATCGTGATGAACCAGATCTCTCGCGAGGTATCGATACTCAGAGGAGGCCGATGAGGCAGAACCCGTCTCCGTTGCATCGCGCGATGCTGCCCATTCCAAGGAAGCCGTCAAGCGTTCGGCGGATCAGTACGTCATCCGATATCCATACTGAAAAGGCACTCGCGGCGCGAGGACCCTACCAGCGCACATATGGAAGCGGCGCGCCAAGGCGGTAGGGCGGTCGCGCCGCCGACCGCCGCCAAGGTGGACGTCACCCTGCTATTCACCTCCACCCCCAAAAGGCACTCGCGGCGCGAGGACCCTACCGATGTGCCCCCAACACACGGCGCGCCCCATTCGGGAGCGCGCCGGTGCGCGGGCTATGCTCACCGCGAAATCCCGTTTTCCAGCCAGGTGTAATCGCCGGACAAGACGCGCTGCGAAACCTTGTAGCCGGTGCGATCCGCATTGTGATGGATCTCATCGAAGAGCTTCTCGATCTTCAACCGAGCCAGCTTGCAGAAGTAATCCGCCAACGCCACTGCACTAGGCTCCGCCAAGCTCTGGGCCTTGGCACAAGCCGCGCCCATAGCAAACAGCTCGGTACCGATATCGACAAAGCGTCCTAGCAACACCTGCTCGCGTTCCAGCTTGGGACCATACTTCGCCATGTTGTGGAACAACGTACGTGCAAGTCGATGTGTGCAGCGCTCTGCCCAGCGCACATGCTTCTGTAGAGGAGCATCCAGCCCCTTCACCGACGGACTGGACGGCGCGTCGAAATCATCCTGGTAGGTTTGGCGAGACGGCGATCGGGATGCACCAAACCAGCTCACCCACTGTTGCGGATACCACTTGGCGTAGAACGCCGCAGCCTTCACCGCAGCACGCGCACGGTCGCCGTTGGGCAGTTGTGTATTTAATACCGGCGCGCCCACCTTCAGATGCGGATCGAGTGCTTCGCGGGCAATGAATAGCCGCATGATCTCGCTCGATCCTTCAAAGATCCGGTTGATCCGGCAGTCGCGGAACATCCGTTCCACCGGCACCGGCGCCTCGCCGCGGCCGGCCAATGAATCCGCCGCCTCGTAGCCGCGTCCGCCGCGGATCTGCATTGTTTCATCCACGATCTCCCACGACCTTTCACTGGCCCAGAGTTTGCACATTGCAGCCTCAAGCCTGATATCCGCCTTCTTGTCACGGTCCACGAGGCTCGCAGTGAAGAAGGTCATCGCCTCCATCGCGAAGGTCTGCGCGGCCATCTTCGAGATCTTCTCGGCAACTGCCGCGTGTTTCCCAATCTGCGCTCCCCACTGGACACGCTCGGCAGCCCATTCGCGGGTGATCTCCAAGCATCGTTTCGAGAGACCAGTGCAGCCGGCGGGAAGCGTGAGGCGGCCGGTATTGAGCGTGGTGAGCGCGACGCGGAGCCCTTTGCCTTCGGCGAGGATGATGTTCTCGCGCGGCACCTTCACATCCTTGAAGCGCACCACCGCATTGTAGAGCGCCTTCAGCCCCATAAACCGGCAGCGGCGAACGATCTCCAGACCGGGTGTGTCGGTATCGACGATGAACGCCGTTACCTGATTGCGCCCGTCCTTTGGCGGTGTCTTTGCCATCACGACGATCACGCCGGCTTTGATGACATTGGTGCACCAGAGCTTCTCGCCGTTGATGATGAAATGCTGACCATCCGGCGTTGGCTCTGCGGTGGTCTCCATCTTCGCCGGATCAGAACCGACCTTTGGCTCCGTCAATGCAAACGCCGAGACCTCACCGGCGGCAATGCGCGGCAGGAACTTTTTCTTCTGCTCCTCCGTACCAAAGAGGATCAGCGGCTGCGGCACACCGATGGACTGATGTGCGGAAACCAGTGCGGTGAGATTTCCGCAGTAGCTGCCGAGCAGCATCGCTGCGCGGCAGTAGTTCGTCTGCGAAAGGCCGAGTCCGCCGTACTCCGTGCCGACCTTGATTCCAAATGCCCCCATCTTGGCCAGACCTTCAAAGACCTCGTCCGGGATCTCGCCGGTGCGATCGATTTCATCGGGGTTCACCTTCTCCTTGAGAAAGCTATTCAGTTGCTCAAGGAACGCGTCGCCCTTTTCCCGGTCTGCAGCGGACTGCTCTGGGTACGGATGCAACGCATCGAAGTCGAACTGCCCCATGAACAACCCTCCCGCAAAACTGCGGCCCGATGCTTCACGTGCGGATTCAGTGAGTTCCAGAGCCGCCCGCTGTTCGGGCGACATCTTGGAAGTGTCAATGACAGGAGCCTGGCGCTCCTCAGACGGGGGTATGGAATCAGTCTTCATGGAATCGCTGGTTGGAATTGGCTTTTTGGGTAAGCAGCCCGCAGGGTGCGAAATGCGGCCCGACCTTCGCGGCGAGGGCCGCTAGCTCTTCGGCGATTTTCTTCACGCCGACGGTATCCGCGTACTGGAGCGGACCGCCCCGGAACGGCGCGAAGCCGGTCCCCATCACCATTCCGAAATCGACATCATCGGCGCTCTCCACAATCCCCTCCTCCAGACACCGGGCCGCTTCGTTCACCATCAGCAGCACCATCCGGCGCTGCAGTTCTTCCTTCGTGAACTTGCGGTTACCCTGGGGCCGCAGCACGGCTGCCTCGCGGTTTGGATCGGGGTCATCAGCGTTGCCGTTCTTCCCATAAACGTAGAAGCCGCTGCCGGTTTTGCGTCCGAGCAGTTTGGCTTCCATCATCTTTTCGAGGAGAACCGGCACCTTCATGCGGTCCGGGAATGCGGCGGCGAGCGTGCGGGAGACATCCTCGGCAATGTCTACGCCGACCTCATCGATCAGGCGCAGCGGCCCCATCGGCATACCGAAGTCGAGCATCACCTCATCGATCACACACGCGTCAGCTCCCTGCCAGAAAAGCTCCCCGGCCTCGACCATGTACGGCAGCAGGATTCGGTTCACGAGGAAGCCCGGGCTATCCTTCACCAGTACCGGGAGCTTCCCGATCTTCTGGACAAAACGCACCGCTCGCTGGGCGACCTCGGGTGTGGTATCACGGCCGATCACGACCTCCACCAGTTGCATCTGGTGGACGGGATTGAAGAAGTGGATACCGACGACACGCCCGGGATGTTTCGTGGCCTGGGCCAGTTCGGTGATGGAAAGCGCGGAAGTGTTCGTGGCGAGAATGGCATCTTCCCGCACCTGCTCATCGAGCCGCTGGAAGATCGTCTTTTTGATCTCCATCTTCTCCACTGCGGCCTCGATCACGATATCGGTCCGGTGAAGCGGCACTTCCGTGGCTGCCGGAGATACGCGATCCAATCCATGTCGGGCTTCCAGATCGCTGAGCAGATGCTTCTTCTGCGCGGCGGCGTAGAGCTTCGCAATGTTGCCCATACCGGCGGCTACACGATCCGGGGAGACATCACGCATGATCACCCGCATTCCGCGGGCGCTCAGCCATTGGGTAATTCCGGAGCCCATCACCCCGGCACCGATCACCGCGGCAGATTTGATCCGGTTACCGTCTTCCTGCACGTCAGCCGCATTCAGTTTCTTCGCGCGCTCCTGCAGGAAGAAGAGCCGGATCAAATTGCGAGCGGCCTCTGTCCCGGCGAGTTCCGACACCGCATCGCGTTCCGCTTTCAGCCCCACGGCTTCCTCCCGAGCAGCGGCCGCGGTGAGCACGACCTCCAGCGCTTTCTTGATCGCCGGATAATTGCCACGCGTCTTCTTCTCGACCTGTGCTCGGGCTTTCGAGCCGACCACGAAACCAGCGGCACGACTCACGAGCGCGGAGTTCTTCCAGACGCCGGGACGTTTCCCTTTCTTCAGGAGATCGAGCGCTGCATCCAGCAGATATTCATGCGTGGCGGTGGCATCGATGAGCCCTTTCCGGAGCGCTGATTTCGCAGCCATGGTTTTACCGCCTAGAATCAAGTCCAGCGCTGCAGGCAGACCGATGAGTCGAGGCAGGCGCGTCGAACCGCCCCATGCGGGCAGGATGCCGAGCTTCGTCTCCGGCAAGCCGATCTTCGTGGCTCGATCCGGAGAAGCCACCCGCCAGTCACAGGCGAGCGCCACTTCGAATCCACCACCCACACAGGCCCCGTGAATCGCCGCAACGGTCGGATACGGCAACGCCGCGATCCGGCTGAAAACATTCTGACCGAGTTCGATGAACGTCCGCAGCTCCTCGCTGCTCATCTGCCCGATCGCCTTCAGATCGGCACCGGCCACAAAGATCGACGGCTTCGCGCTGATGAGCACCAGTCCCTTCACCCCAAGCCCGGGTTGCGCGATGGCGGAGATGTGACCCTCCAGCTCCTCAAGCGTCTTACGATCGAAGATATTCGCCGGGGAATTGGGCCGGTCGAAGGTCAGGACACACACATTGTCATCCCGGATCTGTCGCTGAATGGTTTGCATGGTATCAGGCACGTTCGAGCCAAAGAGCACCACCTTGTCCGCCGCCGACGCAGAGCGAGACGAGAGCGCGATGCTCATTCCTCCGTTGAAGTTCCTTTAAGCTGGTGAGCACGAGACGGGCACCGGTGGCTCCCACAGGATGCCCCAGAGCGATGGCACCACCGTTCACATTCATCTTCTCTTCGGGGATCTGATAACCTTTGTCCCCGAGCATCTTCAGCACCGCGAGTACCTGTGCCGCGAACGCCTCGTTGATTTCAATGAGATCGGCATCGGCGGGACGATGCCCACTCTCTTGCGCGAGACGATCGATTGCATGCACCGGCCCGAGCCCCATCCGCCCCGGATCACAACCGGCATAAGCATAATCTGTCAGCACCCCCAGCGGCTCGATGCCGAGCTGCGCTGCACGTTCTTCCGTAGCCACCAGCAGCGCCACGGCGCCATCGGTGATCTGCGAGGAGTTGCCCGGAGTGACACTCCCGTACCGATCGAAGGCAGGTTTCAACCCCGCCAGCACTTCCTTGGACTGCCCCGAACGCGGACCGTTGTCGCGCATGATCGCCTTACCGCCTCCCTTGGAGGTCACGTACACCGGTGAGATCTCCTGCCCAAGCCGCTCCTGGGCGGCGAGCGCTTTTTCATGGGAACGAATCGCAAAGGAATCCTGTTCCGAGCGGCTGATGGAAAACTCCCGGGCGAGAACTTCCGCGGTTTCTCCCATGTTCATTCCACTGACCGGATCTGTGAGTCCGAGCTTTAGGCCAATGCGCGGTGCGAAGTCCGCAGGCCGGAACGAGGCAATGGCAGCCGCCTTGGCCTGCGGCGTTTTGGCGCGTGCCATGGCGCCAAACTTTGCCGCGGCAGATTGATTATACAGCATCGGCACGTGCGACATGCTGTCCACGCCGCCCACCACAAAGAGCGAACCGCGTCCGGCTGCCATCCGCTCAAAGGCGGTGGTCACCGCTTCGAAGCCGGAAGCGCAATTACGATGCACCGTGACCGCCGGCACGTGGGCGGGAATCCCCGCACGAAGGGCAATCACCCTCGCGATATTTGCGGCATCAGTCGGCTGACAGACACAGCCGAAAATAACTTCGTCGATTGCACCGGGATCGACGCCGGTGCTCGTCAGTAATGTATCAACGGCGACGCGTCCGAGTTCGTCCGCAGTGAGAGCTGCAAGGTCAGTACCGGCCTTGCAAAACGGGGTGCGGACACCCGCGACGACCACCAACCGTTGTGTGTTGGGAGTAGGCATTTGCCTGATGACAGTGTTGAAGGTTGAGAATGGAGGATTTGGGAGCCGGCCGATAGCAGCTTGAAGCTGCGTCCGGCACTCATCCGCCAGAGGCATACTGTGTGGCTGGGTTTCTGAATGGAAGCACCCTCCACCACAGAAAGTTAAATCCCGAGTGGCCTTTGTTTACCACTCCTGGAAATCAAAGAGCATACTCAGCTCGTAGATTCTGAGCGTTTTGCGGAGCTGACGTTTTGGACACCGCTGGTGGTGCTGCCGCTCGATCGGATTCCGCTTGTTGTCGGCCGGTGATCGACGATCCGCTGCTCCTTTAGCTGAGTCCCCACGCCCTGCTTTTCACGCATCTCATTGACCGGATGAAACTCGATCCGGTTCGGATGAATTTCCAACTCCTTGGCAAACTGTTCGGACAACAGTGCCCGCAGGTTTGCATCCGAGAAATCATCCACCTTCTCCACGTGCAGCACGAGTTCATCCAGCTCCAGCGGATCGTCGTTGCGTTTGCGCAGTTCCACCTGCCAGGTGCCGACGTGCTCCACATTGTCGAGCACAAGAAGTAGTCTTTTGGAACGAAGATATTCAACC
>CBINJX010000282.1:0-6627 GCA_966251085.1 uncultured Verrucomicrobiales bacterium | reverse complement strand
TCTGCCGCGCCACTCATTCCCGGATTGGAACCGCTCCCGTCTGCTCCACCGACTCCAAGCATCACGTCCAAAGACCCGCCGCCGATTACGGTAAGCTTAGCGAACATCCCCCTCAGTGATGCTGCACGGTATGTGTCGGGACTCGCTGATTATCGCTGCCATGAATCCAAAGGGAACATCATCCTGTATCCTGAAGGTAAATTGGCACAGTCTCTGAGACGGAAAGAGCTTTTCATCCATAGCCCACAAATGATGTTTGGCACTCTCGGTGATACTTTCAGTGAATCTACACGCACTGATCTGCGCCCATTTTTAGAAGCAAATGGAGTTCAGTTCGCTCCCGGCAGTTTCGCTTATTATGACCCCAACTCGGTGAAAGTCGTCTTGCACATGGAGCAGGAAAACCTCGACCTTGCAGATGCAATCCTTGACGCTTCTACTATCTCCATCCCAATGACTTTTGATTCTTCGTGGGATCGCACGAAATGGCGTCTCCGTGATTCCTGGCGCCGAGTAAAAGAGTCCATCCGCCCATTGTCACCTTCGCCAGTGCCCTGATTGTTGCGGATGAGAACTCCGGGTGCTGCAATGCAAATTCACATTTAGCGCTCGCGCGAGGTCTCCGACCTCGTGTGCCACCTCTTCGGGGCTCCGCCCCGCGTTCGGCCGCGCAACGCACGGTTTGCGATTCACAACCTGTGTTAAACAGCATACGCCACATGCATGGATCGATATCGCGTAACTAGAGAAGATGGCCGTTCGTATCTCTGCACCTGCGCGTTCTCCGGATGGCTCCCTATCTTCAATTTTGGGCGTCGCTATTTCGAGATCATCGGCGATAGCCTCACTCATTGCAGAATCAAGAAGGGACTCGTCCTGCACGGCTATGTCCTGATGGTGGATCATCTCCACCTGATCGTGCGTCACGACGATCTCTCCGAGGTGATGCGTGCCTTCAAGAGTTGGACGTCACGCCTGATCAGCAACGCACTTGAAGAAGAAAACCGAGTCGATGCGCTCAAAATCATTCGCCGAGCTGCATTCGGACGCCCCGGCCAAGAGCTAAGCGTGTGGCAACCGGGCTTTCACCCGAAGGGCATCATCGGGGATGCAATGATGCTTCAGAAGCTCCAGTACGTTCATAATAATCCTGTCAGGAAGGGCTTTGTCGCAGCTCCCGAGGGTTGGCTGCACTCCAGTGCACGCGATTATGTCATAGGCAAGACCGGGCCGATTGAGATCGATCGTGTCTCGGCACTCTGCGTATGATCGAACGCGGGGCAGAGCCCCGAAGAAGCGGCACACGAGGTCGGAGACCTCGCGCGAGCGCGTTTTTGTGTTTTGTGTCGTTAGGAAGATCCAAACTTTAGCCCCTGCCCTCCCTCATGAAAGCCCTCACCACAGCGCTTTTCCTCCTCGTCTCCCTCCTCCAACTCCCCGCAGAACCCGTCACCCGGACGGAAGCCCTCTCCATTGCCCAGCGCTACGCCGCTCACCGATGGGAAGCCTCGGAGAAGAACATCCTGCACGGCGTGGACCGCAACAAAATCCCGGTTCGCACCCCGAACCGCCCTGCTGATGCGGCTCCTTCCGATGACGGTCTCTGGACGGCTGGCGCGGTAAATGTGGGAATGCCGTACAAATGGGGCGGCTTCGACACGATCGACAGCTTCGACAAGGGAATCCGCGCAGGGAAAGCCGCTGGTGATCTCTATTCGCTGGAGAAACGCCGGAAAGGCGGCGCAGCAGTGAGCCCTTATGCTGTGGGGATCGATTGTTCCGGCTTCATCTCCCGCTGCTGGAAGCTCCCGCGTAAGCAGTCCACCTCCACTCTACCCTCAATCTGCCGCCCCCTCGCCTCACCCGCGGAGCTTCTCCCGGGCGACATCATGAACACGACGAACGGCCACGTGCTGCTCTTTGCCAAGTGGCTGGACGACTCAAAATCCCGCGCGCTGTTCTATGAGGCGGAGCCTTTCTCCAAGGTGATCGCCAGCGAGCAGTCGATCCCGGAAATGGTCAGCGCCGGGTACAAACCGTGGCGCTACCGGAAGATCCAAGACTGATGCAAATCCCCTCCGGATCTTACCGATCCCAATCAACAGGGGCTTCGGAGGGGCACAAGAATACTCCGATCCCCTCCCTCCGACATCAGATCCACCAGAGAGCCACTGCAAAGAGCTTCACCGCAGAAGCCCACACCGGGAAGACCTCGGTTTTTGTATAAGTGCGCGCGCTCTCGTTTTCGCTCGGAATTCCCGCTCAAAGCAGGATTGTCGCCAGGCCCAGAAAGGCGCTCATGCTTGCGACATCCGTCGCCGTCGTCAGAAAGATACTGGAAGCAGTCGCAGGGTCAGCGCCGAGCCGCTTTAAAATCAACGGCACGACTGCTCCAAAGACTCCACTGATCACACAGCTACAGATCATCGCAATAAAGACGATGAGAGCCAACATGGCGGCGTCCTTGTTCTTCTGCATGCCTGCATAGATGAACATGCCGAGTCCGGCAGTCAGCCCGACCAGAGCACCGTTCAGCAGGCCGAGGAGGGCCTCCTTTGCGAGCAGTGCCTTGGCTTTTCCTTCTTTCAGCTCGCCGAGGGTGATTCCACGCAATGCAACCGCCAGCGCCTGACACCCGGTATTGCCGGATTGTCCGGCGAGCACAGGAAGAAACACCGCGAGAATCACAATCCGGTCGATCGTTTCTTCAAATACACCGACAACGGCAGCCGCCACAAAGGCGGTCAACAGATTCAGTTGCAGCCACGGATGCCGAAACTTCAGGCTGCGGCTCCATGGCGTATTGAGCCGCTCCTCCTTTTCCACACCGACCATGGCACCTGCCTGAGCACTGAGTTCTACGGCCTGTGCCTCGAACAAGGTCTGCCCGCGCATCAGACCGACCAGACGTCCAAACGCGTCGCAGACCGGGTACACGGGAAAATGCCGAACGAGCGATGCCTTCATCGCGTCCGTCAGCGACATATCCGGAGTCAGGTGAAACGGATCCGGGATCATGATCTCCCGTAGCGGCTGCTGGAGATCTTCACTCACCAGCATCTCGCGCATCACCACCACACCGAGCAGGCGCTCCTGGGGATCCACCACGAATGCATATGTAATGAAAGCGCGCTTGGTGAGCAGACGCAGGTCCGCGATCGCTTCGGCGATGGTGGTCTCCGGCTGGTAAACCGCGAGCGGCGGCTCCATCACCCGTCCTACCGTATCCTCCGGATGTGCATCATTCAGCATCCACTGGCGACGCGTCTCGGGAGCCGCGGCAGCAATCACCTTCTGCCGCCGGTCACTCGGGAAGGAGGCCAGAATGTCATGGGCCATCACCGGGTTCAGCCTCTCCAACACCTGCACAGCCACCTCCGGTGAATGCGGATCAAGAACCGCAACAGCCTCAGCGGAAGCGCTTTCAATGATCATTGGGAGCAGATCTTGAAGTGCGGCGGGTGTCTGCTCCGATTGGCTAGAAAGAGTGGCTTCGGCACTCATACGGCGGTTTGGAATGTGGACTCAGTTGAGGAAACACGGGAGCTGTGCACTCAGCGCCACGATGCACCTTCCAGAATCTTTGCACATTCACCGCGCTTCGCGCTGAGCACGAACGTGCAAAGCCCGAAGGTCAACTTTCTCACAAGCACGGGCTCCGCGCCGAATCTGAGAGTACCCGCGGAGAAAGGAAAGATATTCCTCTGAAGAGAGTTGTAGATGGTTGAGAGCAACCAACGAGCGGAACGCGCATGAAGGAGTGAAGAAAGTAATCAGTGAGTCAGTAATCAGCTCAGACTCCGCGTCTCCCACTTCTCCGCTCTGCCTGTGCGCGGCTCTCAACTCGATACTCTCAACTATTCACTTTCAGAGGAGTGTTGAGTCGAGAGCCGGACCTCGGCAGATCCGAGCGGGTACAAGTAGCGAAATCGGAACTGATTACTGATTACTGATTACTTCCTCCCGCTCCTCTCCAACGCGCTTTATTGCACCCCTCACCCATCAACGCCCACAATCACCCATGCGTCTCCACCCATCGCGCGGCGAAGGAGATCAGCTCTGCCGAGGCGGTCATCGCGAGCTTTTCCCGAATGTGGGCACGATGCACCTCGACCGTTTTCGGGCTGATGTGCAGCTCATCGGCAATTGACGCGGTAGTTCTCCCTCTCCCGACCAGCTGGAAGACTTCGAATTCACGATCCGTTAATCGCTCCACCGGAGAAACTTCAGAGCGATTTCCCGAGAACAGGTCGAGGATCTTGGAAGCGATCCGGTCGCTTACATAGACCTTCCCCTCCAGCACCCGCCGGATCGCCCAGATCAGCCGCTGTGCGCCTTCATGTTTCATGATGTATCCCCGGGCGCCGGCTCGGAGAGCCCGCTCGGCATAGATTGCCTCATCATGAATTGAAACTACCAGGACAGCCTGGGTGGGGAGTACGGCACGGAGATCCTTGATGAACTCGATGCCACTCTTTCCGGGCAGACTGATATCGGAGAGCACAAGATCGGGCTTGTGCGCTGCCGCCATCTCGAGCGCCGTGAACGCTTCACCGGCCTCGCCGCAGACGTGGAGGTCGGACTCGCATCCGATGAGCTTTGCCAGCCCCTCGCGCAGCATTGCGTGATCGTCGACGATCAGAACGTTCCGAACTGCCCTCTCAGCCAGGCAGCTCGCCACCTTATCGTCTGCAAAGGTGTTCAGAAAGTCGTCTCCGTGCATAGCCATGCCTCCGTCTCTTTATCCGCAATGCAGACAGCTCTTGCTACAATACATTCCCCTGGGTTGGACATGCCGCAAAACTAGGCGTCAACCCCGAGCGGCGAAATCAGGTAAACACCTAGTGAGCCACCTGCACGCTCCGGCACCAAATGAGGAGCCTCCGGCCGGCTGAATTTTCTGCACAGGCACCGATCGGGTTGCGCCCCGATTCTCACTACAGCCATGCATAAGATCTGGGTTCAGGTTCGCTCATCACTCTGGTTTGTGCCGGGGGTGCTTGTGATCGGTGCGATCATTCTCGCGCTCGGCCTCATCCAGGTGGACGTGACGTTTGCGGAGTTCCTTAGATCCAAGAGCTGGGAGCCGCTGCTGAATACCGGGGCGGACGGTGCTCGCGGTATGCTCACGGCGATCGCCAGCTCGATGATCACCGTCGCCGGCGTAGCTTTCTCCGTGACAATCGTCACACTCTCCCTCGCTTCCAGCCAATACACCCCACGCATTCTGCGCAACTTCATGCGCGACCGAGCAAACCAGTCCGTGCTCGGCGTTTTCGTCGCTGTCTTCGCCTACTGCCTGATCGTCTTGCGCACGATCCGCGCCGACGATGACAACACGGGTTTCGTCCCGCTTCTGGCCGTCGGGTTTGCGGTGCTCCTGGCACTTGTGAGCATCGGGTTTCTCATCTTCTTCATTCACCATGTCGCGGCGTCGATCCAGGCATCGAGCATTCTGGATAGCATCTCAGAGGAAACTCTGGGAGCTGTCGACAGGCTCTTTCCCCAGGAGATGGGGGAAGAAGAAACCGATGTCCTAGCCAGCGAAACCATCTGGCACGCCGACTGGCACGAGATCCCCGCGGACCGGAATGGATACGTGCAGCATATTGATAGCGAAGGATTGATGCACTTCGCCGAGAAACATGACCTGACGATCCGTCTCGAGCGGCATCCCGGCGACTTCATTGTCCAAGGTGCTGCGCTCGTCTGCACAAATCGCACCGTTGACGAACACGCAGCCCATTGCATTCGCGCACTGTTTGTCATCGGCACCTTTCGAACCGTCGAACAGGATACCGGTTTCGGGATTCGGCAGATCGTCGATATTGTTATGAAGGCTCTGTCGCCCGGCATCAATGACACCAGCACCGCAGTTTCCGCACTCGACTACCTAAGTGCTATCCTCTGCCGATTGGCGGGGCGCCGTTTCGAAGCAGCATTCCGGGCCGAGCACGGAAAGGTTCGCGTGATCGCATCCTCCCCTACCTTTCACGAGCTTGTAGCACTGGCATTCGACGAGGTTCGCCTATCTGCCTCAGGCAATGTCACGATCCTGATCCATATGCTCTGCATCATCCGGCGAGTCGCCGCTGCGACCGAGAATGAGCAACGGCGAGACGTGCTGCTCCGTCATGCGCTCCTCATTCACAACCTCGCCGACCACAGCGTGCCAGTGCCTTACGACCGGGCTCGGATCAATCACGAGATGGCGGCGGTACGGGAAACCATGAGGCTGAATGTCGACACGCTACCGCCACTCGCGTCCGCGAGCTCAGCAGGTGCAGGTAACTGATCCCATATCGGCCCCGACCGAATCCGCAGGCCGAACGGTCGTCTCTGCCTTGCACATGGCTCCCGCTACAATGGACCTCGCTCCAGCTCGTCCCGACATTGATCTGATACCTTTGCCCGAGAATCCACGGCGGCCCGTAGGGATGGCTCTGATGTAATTCCGAACCCCGACGACTCCCTCAGGGATCAGCCCATAAGACGCTCAGCGCGGCCTCTGATGCCATGTGGCGCGAAGCGAGGAGAGATGGCCCTCGATAAATAACCGGTCGTGAGCCGACTCCCAACAGCTCGAAGTGAAACCCTGGCCTTTCAACCTTTCAATCCTTCTACCTT
>CBINJX010000281.1:0-6645 GCA_966251085.1 uncultured Verrucomicrobiales bacterium | reverse complement strand
GGCGCCGAGAGTGTTGATCGCCAGGTGCGGCTGAGTGCGGAAGCCGAGCGGTCGGCATTAGCTTGGCCCTGCAAACCGCTGGAACGCGGAAAATACATTCTCGAGCGTGCCTTTTTTGAGGTGCCTTCGCCTTTGGGGTTCTGGGGAGTGCGCACCGTGCAGCCGGTCCAATGTGAGGTGCGGGTGTATCCCGACCTGATGAAGGAACGACGTAACCTCGCGGCGTTGTTTCTCCGCAAGGCGCAGTTGGGGGCTCATGTGCAAGCGTGGGCCGGGCAAGGGAGGGAGTTTGAAAAGCTGCGAGCGTATCAGGCCGGAGACAGTCTTTCGGATATTCACTGGAAGGCCACGGCCAAACGGGGCGCTCTCATTAGCAAGGTATATCAGGTAGAGCGTACGCAGGAGGTGTACGTCCTCGTCGATGCTTCGCGTTTGTCGGCGAGAGCCGCGGAGCCACGGGAACGGGGAGTTCCCGAGGAGGAGGCAGATGAGGATTCCGCTGGTCGCGAAGATGTGGCGGAGGCGACCATCCTGGAGCGGTACGTGACCGGGGCGCTGCTTTTGGGGTATGCGGCGGAACAACAGGGAGATCAGTTTGGGCTGGTCACTTTTAGCGACCGGGTTCACTCATTTCTCCGCGCCCGCAATGGCCAGGCTCATTTCGATGCGGTGCGGGATGAGTTGTACACGTTGCAACCTCGGAGGGTTTCGCCGGATTTCGAAGAACTGTTTTCACTGATCCGTCTCCGCCTGAGGAAGCGGGCTCTCCTTGTGGTGCTGACCATCTTGGATGACCCGGTGCTTGCCGAGAGTTTTGTAAAAGCCAGTGAGTTGATCGCGCGTCAGCATTTACTGCTGGTGAATACGCTGAATCGTCCGGGGGTGAGGCCTCTGTTTGAGGATGCCGGGAATGTTCATCAGGCAGGCGATCTCTACGAGCATCTGGCTGGCCATTTCCAGTGGCAGCATCTGCGCGAGCTCGCAAAAGTTTTACAGAGACGCGGAGTGCGAATGTCTTCTTTTAACTCCAGCTCCTTTTCCGCCGATCTGATTGCTCAGCACGCAGAGGTGCGAGCCCGGCAATTGGTTTAACCCATCCTGTGTCCCGTGATTTTAGATCTTCCTCGTTTCCTCGCTGCCGAGCGGCCTTCATGGACGGAGTTGGAAGCGATGCTGGACCGGATCGAAGAACGATCCGACCGTGATCTCACCCTCGAGGAGGCGCGTCGTTTTCACTTCCTCTACCAAAAGGTCTCGGCGGATCTGGGGCGCATCTCCACCTTTGCATCCGAGCCGCAACTGCGCGCCTATCTCGAATCGCTGGTGGCCCGGGCCTATGGTGAGATTCACGGCACACGTGAGCACGGCAGGCGGAAATCATTTGCCCGGTGGTTTGTGATTGGCTTTCCGAAGGCATTTCGCCGCCATTGGAATGCTTTTGCACTCGCGCTTTTGGTGATGCTGGTCGGTGCGGGCTTTGGCGGGAGTGCACTTCTTTTTGATAGCGATGCCAAGCGGGTGCTGATTCCTGCGCAGTTCTCTCATCTCTCCGGTGATCCCGCCGAACGGGTGGCTTGGGAGGAGAGTGCACAAGGGGAGCACATGAGTGGTGGGGAAGCGACCTTCGCGAGTCAGTTGATGGTGAACAATATTCGGGTCTCCATCATGGCGATGGCGCTTGGGATGACTTGGGGAATCGGTTCACTTGTCGTGCTGTTTTCCAACGGCGTGACGCTGGGAGTGGTGGCGGTGGATTATATCCGCGCCGGCCAGACGGTGTTCCTGATGGGCTGGCTTCTTCCTCATGGTTCCATAGAGATTCCCTCGGTGCTTTTCGCGGGACAGGCGGGTTTCGTTCTGGGACGCGCATTGATCGGCCGTCACGACCATGCACCGCTGAGTGAGCGGCTGCGGAAAGTGGGGCGTGATGTCGCAACACTGATCGGCGGGGTCGCGGTGCTGTTGGTCTGGGCGGGAATCGTGGAGTCGTTCTTCTCGCAGTATCATGCGCCCGTTCTGCCGTACTGGGTGAAGATTACCTTTGGCATCGCAGAGCTGGTGGCTCTGATCTGGTTTCTGAATTCCGGACGCAAATCGCGCTCCGCCAGCAAACGCAATGACCTCTGAGCTGAAAATTCGTACCCCTGAGGGGATTGTCTTTTCCTATACCCTTGCCGGGCCGATCACGCGCTCTCTGGCCTGGCTGATCGATTCCATCGTCGTTCTCGCAGCGATTATCCTGTTTGTGATTTCGCTCTCGTCTCTGGGATGGATAGCCCCGGATCTGATTGGAGCGGTCAGCACGCTTGGATTTTTTCTCATCTCCCTGGGTTATGGCATCGTGCTCGAGGCCGTCTGGCGGGGACAGACAATCGGTAAACGGATCCTGAGGGTGCGAGTGATGGATTCTCAGGGGACTCGTTTACAGTTTCATCAGGTACTACTGCGGAACCTTCTCAGGGTCGTGGATGCCCTGCCATATTTCTACCTCCTGGGCGGGACAATTTGCCTGCTCAGCCGGCGCGCACAACGCCTCGGGGATCTCGTGGCCGGTACGGTGGTCGTGTACATTCCCCGTCACGCAGAGCCAGATCTAGAACAGTTGCTCGGCGCCAAATACAATTCCCTGCGAGAGCATCCGCATCTTGCTGCCAGGCTCCGGCAGCGTGTTTCCCCGGAGGAGGCCCGTCTAGCGCTGGAGGCGCTCGTGCGCAGGGACTCTCTTTCGCCTTCCGCTCGCGTGGAGCTCTTCCACGAGTTGGCCTCCCACTTCGATCGGATGGTTTCTTTCCCTGCGGAAGTAAGAGAATTGCTTCCGGACGAACAATTTGTTCGAAATGTTGCGGATATTCTGTTTCGTACGAATGTATCCGCAACGGGCACGCTGAAACCACTCAGCGCCGCAAATGTGCAAAACTGAAGAAATTCTTTTGACACACCACCGGCCTTTGCTAGCTTGCCCGCTCGCTTTTCGGGAATAAAGAAGGCGCGAAACGCCTGACAGTCCGGGGTCACAAGCCCGGTACAGGTCAGGTCTTTTCGCCCTCTGGCCCGGCTAGCCCGGCGAATACGTTCGCTGGAGTTTAAATGTGATGCCTGGGTAGCTCAGTCGGTAGAGCACATCCTTGGTAAGGATGAGGTCGCCGGTTCAATCCCGGTCCCAGGCTCCACTCCACGGCTGCCGGCCGGATTCTTTAAACCCACAACCAACTAACTAATAACCACACTGACCTGACCTTATGGCCAAGGCGCAATTCGAACGCACGAAACCGCACGTGAACGTCGGCACGATCGGCCACGTTGATCACGGCAAGACCACGCTCACGGCGGCGATCACCACCATTCTCTCGAAGAAGGGCTACGCTGAGGCCCGTAAGTATGATGAGATCGATGCGGCGCCCGAGGAGAAGGAGCGCGGTATTACGATCAATACTGCGCACGTCGAGTATCAGACCGACAAGCGTCACTACGCTCACGTCGATTGCCCCGGCCACGCTGACTACGTGAAGAACATGATCACGGGTGCAGCTCAGATGGACGGCGCGATCCTCGTTGTGAGCGCTGCGGACGGTCCGATGCCTCAGACTCGTGAGCACATCCTGCTCGCTCGTCAGGTTGGTGTTCCGGCTGTCGTGGTTTTCATGAACAAGTGCGACATGGTTGACGATCCTGAGCTTCTCGACCTCGTCGAGATGGAGGTTCGTGACCTGCTTTCGCAGTACGAGTTCCCTGGTGACAAGATTCCGATCGTTCGCGGTTCTGCAGTGAAGGCTCTGAATTCCGGTGATCCTACTTCTCCGGAGGCTAAGCCGATCCTCGACCTCATGGATGCTGTGGATGAATATATCCCGGTTCCTGAGCGTCCGATCGATCAGCCGTTCCTGATGCCGATCGAAGACGTGTTCAACATTGAAGGTCGTGGAACTGTTGCCACGGGCCGTGTTGAGCGTGGCATCCTGAAGAAGATGGAGGAAGTCGAGATCGTCGGTATTAAGCCGACCGTCAAAACGACCGTGACCGACATCGAAATGTTCCGCAAGCTCCTCGATGAGGCGCGCGCAGGTGACAACGTCGGTATTCTCCTTCGTGGTATCAAGAAGGAAGACATCGAGCGTGGTCAGGTCATCGCAAAGCCGAACTCGATCAAGCCGCACAAGAAGTTCAAGGCGGAGATCTATGTTCTCTCTAAGGACGAAGGTGGCCGTCATACCCCGTTCTTCTCAAACTACCGTCCGCAGTTCTACTTCCGTACAACTGACGTGACTGGTTCCGTGAAGCTTCCGGAGGGTGTCGAAATGGTGATGCCTGGTGATAACGTCTCGATCGAAGTCGAGCTGATCACTCCAGTCGCGATGGAGAAGACCATGCGCTTCGCTATCCGCGAGGGTGGCCGAACGGTGGGTGCCGGCCGTATCGCCGACATCGTCGCCGAATAATAAACTCTTAGTGGGATCTTCTGCGAGGCGGGTGTCACCCGCCTCGCGCTGTCCCTGAAACTTTTCTACGGCAGTAGCTCAATTGGTAGAGCAGCGGTCTCCAAAACCGCCGGTTGGGGGTTCGAGTCCCTCCTGCCGTGCTTTTTCACAGTCAGTCCCTGGCGATGTTCGCTAAAACGAGAAATTTCCTCTCCGAGATCAAGGTTGAACTCCAAAAGGCCTCATGGCCGTGGGATCCCAAGGAGAAGGGGATGAAGAAGTACAAGGAGTTGATCGATTCCACGGTCATCGTGATCATCGCTATGCTTCTCCTCAGTGGTTACGTTGCCCTTTGGGACTTCATTATGGTTACTGTGGTGGGTGCTATCACCCGGTAACGTACCACTATGACCGAAGAGCAGAAACGTAAGCAGTGGTACGTCGTGCATGTTCTCGCAGGCCAGGAGAACAAGGTGTACGAAAACTTGGTAAAGCGGGTGAAGACAGAGGAGATGGGAGACTATGTCTATGAGGTTGTTCTCCCGACGGAACGCGTCTCAGAAGTAAAACGCGGAAAGAAAACTGAGACAACGCGCAAGTTTTTTCCTGGCTATATCATCGTTAATATGTGGCTGCTCGATGACAATCAGCAGCTCGTCGATCGTACGTGGTATTTCATCAAGGATACTCCTGGTGTGATTGGATTCGCGGGCACGAAGGATCGGCCGATTCCAATGCGTCAGTCCGAGGTGGACGGATTGCTTGCTCAGGTTCGTGGTGCCGAGGAGCAGGTAAAGCCGAAAATTAGCTTCAGTCCGGGAGAGACAGTTAAGGTCGCCGACGGTCCCTTCCAAAATCAAAGCGGCGTCGTCGAGGAGATCGATCCAGAGCGTGGCAAACTACGTGTTTCTGTGTCAATCTTCGGCCGGAATACGCTCGTGGACCTCGAGTACTGGCAGGTCGAGCGCGGCTAGTTCTCAATTTAATTCTCATCCCACTCTTCATTTACCATGGCTAAAGAAGTCGTTGCCCAGATTAAGCTTCAGATCCCGGCTGGTTCGGCCAATCCGGCTCCTCCGGTTGGTCCGGCTCTCGGTCAGCAGGGCGTGAACATCATGGCCTTCTGTAAAGAGTTCAACGCTCGCACGCAGAAGCAGGCCGGTGACATCCTGCCGGTCGTCATTACTGTTTATAAGGATAAGAGCTTCACCTTCATCACGAAGCAGCCACCGTCGTCTTCCATGATCAAGAAGGCGCTCAATATCGCCAGCGGTTCGAAGGAGCCGAATAAGACGAAGGTTGGCAAGCTGACTAAGAAGCAGCTCCAAGACATCGCCAAGGCGAAGATGGCCGACCTCAACGCCCGTAACGAAGAAGCCGCGATCCGTATTATTGCCGGCACTGCTCGTCAGATGGGTGTCGAAGTCGAGGCGTAAGCCGGGGCAAAAGATCTTGAAACGCGCTCAGGCAACTGGGCGCGTTTTTCTTTTCCGCTGCTAGCCGCTTCGGTGTTCATTTCCACCTTGGGGAGCAGTGGGGGTGAAGAATCGGGAGATTCTTCAAGAAAATAGTTGCAATACGTCGCAACGTGGCGATTCTTCCCGCCCTTTTCATTCAAACCGCAGGAGAGTCTGATAACACTTTGACCTGAGTTTCAGATTCGCCAGCACTGCTAATTATATGGCTAAAACACGTTCCAAGCGTTATCGCGCCGCCGCAGAAAAGGTGGATGCGAACAAGACATACCAGCTCGGCGAAGCAATCACGCTTCTCAAGGGGTTGCCGGCGCCCAAGTTTGACCAGACGGTAACTCTCTCTTTCCGTCTCGGTGTTGATCCCCGTCAAAGCGATCAGATGGTGCGCGGTACCTGTCCGCTGCCGCATGGCTCCGGAAAAAGTGTCCGTGTTCTCGTTTTCGCCGAAGGCGCTGCGGCCCAGGCTGCACGGGATGCTGGTGCCGAATTCGTTGGTTATAAGGATCTGGTTGAGAAGTGCCAGCAGGGATTCCAGGATTTCGATGTCGCAATCTCCACTCCGGCATGCATGACGGAAGTGCGTAAGCTCGGAAAGGTTCTCGGACCTCGAGGCCTCATGCCGAACCCGAAGACTGGAACTGTCACGGACGACACAGCGAAGGCCGTTCAGGAAGTGAAGGCTGGTCGCGTTGAATTCAAGCTCGATAAGAACGGTAACATTGCCGTTCCAGTCGGTAAGTTCTCCTTCAGCGAGC